>DATINB010000510.1:0-4984 GCA_035474775.1 Luteimonas sp. | reverse complement strand
CGGTCAAGACCATGCAGCGCAACTGGATCGGGCGCAGCGAGGGCGTGGAATTCGCCTTCGACATCGAGGGCGGCGGCGAGCCGCTGCGGGTCTACACCACGCGCCCGGACACGCTGATGGGCGTCACCTTCGTGTCGATCGCCGCCGAGCATCCGCTCGCGGTGCACGCGGCGGCGACCGATCCGGCGCTGGCGGAGTTCATCGCCGGGCTGAAGCAGGGCGGTGTGTCCGAAGCCGAACTCGAAACCCAGGTCAAGCGCGGCATGGATACCGGCCTGCGCGCGCTGCATCCGGTCAGCGGCGAGGCGCTGCCGGTGTACGTGGCCAACTTCGTGCTGATGGGCTACGGCACCGGCGCGGTGATGGCGGTACCCGCGCACGACCAGCGCGACTGGGAGTTCGCGCGCGCCCACGGCCTGCCGATCCGCATGGTGGTGGTGCCGGCGGCGGTCCGCGATGCCCTGCAGGAGATCGTCGCCGACCAGGCGCGTCCCTCGGATGCGATGTCCGCCGCGCTGCGCGGCGGTTCCATCGACGCCTATGCGACCAGCGCCGCGGTGCAGGTGGTCGAGGATTTCGAGCGCCGGCTGCTGGAGGAGGGCGCGTGGACCGAGCGCGGCTTCCTGGTCCGGTCCGGCGAGTACGACGGCCTGGACTCCGACCAGGCACTGGCGGCCATCGCCGCGCGCTTCGAGGCGGAGGGTCGCGGCAACCGACGCGTGAACTTCCGCCTGCGCGACTGGGGGGTCAGCCGCCAGCGCTACTGGGGCTGCCCGATCCCGGTGATCTACTGCACCGCCTGCGGTGCCGTGCCGGTGCCGGAGGACCAGCTGCCGGTGGTGCTGCCCGAGGACGTGGCCGATGCCTTCGCCTCCGGTGCCGTGCAGTCGCCGATCAAGTCCGACCCGGAATGGCGCAGGACCACCTGCCCGCGGTGCGGCGCCGCCGCCGAGCGCGAGACCGACACCTTCGACACCTTCATGGAGTCCAGCTGGTACTACGCGCGCTACACGTCGCCGGGTGCCGCGGACATGGTCGATGCACGGGCGGACCACTGGACGCCGGTGGACCAGTACATCGGCGGCGTCGAGCACGCGATCCTGCATCTCCTGTACTTCCGCTTCTACCACAAGCTCCTGCGCGACCAGGGCCTGCTGCGCAGCGACGAACCGGCGCTCAACCTGCTGACCCAGGGCATGGTGATCGCCGACACCTACTACCGCGAGGACGCGCACGGCGTGCGCGACTGGATCAACCCGGCCGACGTGGAGGTCGACCGCGACGAGCGCGGCCGGGTGACCGGTGCCCGCGCGCTGGCCGATGGCCAGCCGGTGCGGATCGGCGCCACCGAGAAGATGTCCAAGTCGAAGAACAACGGCGTGGATCCCCGTGCGATGGTGGATCGCTTCGGCGCCGACACCGTGCGCCTGTTCTCGATGTTCGCCGCGCCCCCGGAGCAGTCGCTGGAGTGGAACGAGTCCGGCGTGGAAGGCATGTCGCGCTTCCTGCGCCGGTTCTGGCGCGAGGTGCAGCAGCACGTGGCCCAGCCCGACCACCCGGACGTCGACGCCAACCTGCTGTCGCCCGCACAGAAGACCCTGCGCCGCCAGCTGCACGAGACCATCCAGAAGGTCGGCGACGACTACGGACGCCGGCACAGCTTCAACACCGCCATCGCCGCGTTGATGGAACTGCTCAACCACGTCACGCGCTTCGATGGCATGGGCGACCAGGACCGCGCCGTGCGCCACGAGGCGTTGCAGGCGATGGTGCTGCTGCTCAATCCGGTCACCCCGCACGTCTGCCATGCGCTGTGGCAGGCCCTCGGGCATGCCGAAACCCTGCTCGAGGACCTCCCGTTCCCGGTGGCGGACGCATCGGCGCTGACCCGCGACGTGCTGACGCTGGCCGTGCAGGTGAACGGCAAGCTGCGCGGCACCGTGGAGGTGGCGCCGGATGCCGGCCGCGAGGCCGTGGAGGCGCTGGCGCTCGCACAGCCGGGCGTCGCGCGCTTCCTGGAAGGCCTGTCGGTGCGCAAGGTGATCGTGGTGCCCGGCAAGATCGTCAACATCGTGGCCGCCTGAGCGGGCCCGGCTTGCCGGCATGGGATGCCTCGTCCAGACTTCGCGCATGAGCAGATCCCTCGCGCGCGCGTCCATCCTCCTGCTGTCGCTGGCACTTGCCGCGTGCGGCTTCCAGTTGCGCGACGCGCTGACGCTCCCCACCGACCTCGGCGCGGTGCGGGTCGAGGCCACCGATCCGTACAGTGCCCTGCAGCAGGCGCTGTCGCTGTCGCTGGAACGTGCCGGTGCCACGCTCGCCGCCGAGGGCACGCAAGGGGTCTCGCGCCTGCAGATCCTGACCGAGCAATGGGCGTCGACGCCGATCGCGGTGGACGAACTCGGCCGCGCGCAGGAGTTCTCGTTGCGCTACGCGGTGGTCTTCAAGCTCGCGCGCGCCGATGGGTCCGACCTGGTGCCGCAACAGGTGGTGGAGCTGTCGCGCGACTACGTGTCGCTGCCCGAGAACTCGACCGGCAGCGAGAGCGAGCGCGAGATCCTCGCGCGCGAGCTGCAGCGCGAGATGGCGGCCTCGATCCTGCGCCGCATCGATGCCGCGGCGCGCGCCACGTCGACCCCGGCCACGCCCGCGGCCGGCTCGGACAGCGCCCTCCCGGTGGTCGCGCCGACCGGGACGCCGACCCGGCCGTGACGGCACCGGGCCACGGCCGGCCACGATGGAACTGACCACCGACCGCCTGGCCGCGCAGCTGGCCGCGGAGCCGGTGCGCCCGGTTTACCTGATTGCCGGCGCCGAGCCGCTGCGCGTGCTGGAAGCCGCCGACGCCGTGCGTGCCCGCGCGCGCGACGACGGGTACTCCGAACGCCAGGTCTTCGATGCCGACGCGCGCGATTTCGACTGGGACGCGCTGGCGGCCAGCTTCAACGCGCCCAGCCTGTTCGCGTCGCGGCGCCTGATCGAACTGCGGTTGCCCACCACCAAGCCCGGCAAGGAAGGGTCCGCCGCGCTCATCGAATATTGCACCGCACCGCCCGGCGACACCGCGCTGCTGATTGTCGGCGGCGACTGGAGCCGCCAGCACGGCGGCAAGTGGAGCGAGGCGGTGGCGCGCGCCGGCCACCTGGTGGTGGCCTGGCCGGTGAAGCCGCATGAGCTGCCCGGCTGGATCGGGAGCCGGTTGCGCGTGCGCGGGATCCGCGCCGATGCCGGTGCGGTGCAGCGCCTGGCCGCCCGCGTGGAGGGCAACCTGCTGGCCGCCGCGCAGGAGATCGACAAGCTGGTGCTGCTGCACGACGGTGCGGTGCTGGATGGCGATCGGATGGACGCGCTGGTCGCCGATGCCGCGCGCTTCGACGTGTTCCGGCTGCTCGATGCCGCGATGAATGGCGAAGGCGCGCTGGCGGTGCGCATGCTGGCCGGCCTGCGCGCCGAGGGCGAGGCGGTGCCCGCACTGATGGGCATGGTGGTCATGGAGCTGACACGTGCCGCCAGCCTCGCGCGCGTGCAGGCGCGCGGCGGCAACCTGGGCGCCGAGTTCAAGGCGCAGCGGGTGTGGGATTCGAAGCAGGCCGTCTATCGACGCGCGCTGCAGCGGCATCCGGCCGCGGCGTGGGAGCGCTTCGTGGTCGAGGCCGGCCGCGTCGACCGGATCGCCAAGGGCCGTGCCGCCGGCGATGCCTGGCAGGTCCTGGAACGCCTGCTGGTGGCGATCGCGGAGCGCGACGCCCTGCGCCTGCTGGGCTCGTGAGCCTGCTGGTCTGCTATGGCGGCAGTTTCGATCCGGTGCATGCCGGGCATCTGGCGGTGGCGTGCGCCGTCCGCGACGGGCTGGGTGCGCAGGTCAGGCTGCTGCCGGCCGCGGATCCGCCACACAAGCCGTCCACCTTCGCCGGCCAGTCGGAGCGCGCGCACATGCTGGCGCTGGCCATCGGCGACCAGCCGGACCTGGTGCTGGACCTGCGCGAGTACACCCGCCCGGGCCCGTCGTGGACCGTCGACACCCTGCACTCGTTGCGCGCCGAGCTGGGTGCAGGCCAGCCGATCGCGTGGCTGGTCGGCAGCGATGCGCTGCCCGGGCTGCACACTTGGCACGACTGGCCGCGGTTGTTCGAGCTGGCCCACGTGCTGGTGGTCGAGCGCCCCGGCGCGCCGCTGGACCTGGCGCACCTGCGCGACCACTCGCCGACCGTGCACGCGGCGCTGCAGGCGCGCCGCCGTGACGCCGGCCAGCTGGCCGACAGCCCCGGCGGCGGCTATGCGGGCGTGACGCTGCCGCAGCTGCGCACGGAGTCGTCCACCGAGGTCAGGCGCCGCATCGCGGCGGGCCTGTCGTGCGACGGGATGCTGGCACCGGCGGTCGCGGCCTATATCCGCCAGCACGCGCTGTATGGCCCGCCGGCGGTGCCCGGGCACCCCGGCCTGACCGGGACCGTATAATCCGGAACACCTTCACGAGCCCGCCGCCCTTGTCCAGTCCCGCGCACGTCATCAAGACCCGTCTCCCCGATCCGGCCCCGGCGCCGGAGATCCTGCTCAAGGCCGTCCAGGACGCCGTCGGCGAACTCAAGGCCGTCGACGTGGTCGAGATCGATGTCCGCGGCAAGACCAGCGTCTGCGACTACATGGTGGTCGCCTCCGGCACCTCGACCCGCCACGTGAAGTCGATCGCTGACGAGGTGGTGCGCTTCGCCAAGCAGCTCGACTGCCAGCCGCTCGGCGTGGAAGGCGCGCGCGAAGCGGAGTGGGTGCTGGTCGACCTGGGCGACGTGGTGGTGCACGTGATGCTGCCGCGCGTGCGCGAGTTCTACGCGCTGGAGCGCCTGTGGACGGTCGGCGACGAACCGCCGGATGCCGACCATGAATGGAACGGCGGCGCCCGTTAGCCGCGGTCCATGAAGGCGCGGCTGGTGGCGGTGGGCGAGCGCCCGCCCGCCTGGGTGGCGCAGGGTTTCGCCGAATACCG
>DATINB010000509.1:0-1672 GCA_035474775.1 Luteimonas sp. | reverse complement strand
TGGCGGCGCTGCTGGGCGCCGCGGGGTACGCGGCGGTGGCCGGATTCGCACTGCCCACGTTGCGGACCGTGCTGATGATCGCGGTGGTGGTGGCGGCACGGTTGGCGCGGCATTCCACGCGCGTGGCGGATGCACTATCGCTGGCCGCGATCGCGCTGGTGCTGGTCGATCCGCTGGCACTGCTGGGCGCCGGGTTCTGGCTCAGTTTCGCCGGCGTGGCCTGGCTGGCCTGGTGCATGCCGCGCGCGGGGCAGGGCGGGGGGCTGCTGCGCGACTTCCTGTCGGCGCAGCTGATCGCCACCGTGGGCCTGCTGCCGCTCACGGTGGCGCTGTTCGGGCAGGCGTCGTTGGCCGGCCCGTTGGCCAACCTCGTGGCGATCCCGTGGTGGAGCCTGGTGGTGGTGCCGTTGTCGCTGCTGGGCACGGCCCTGGACGGGATCCACGCGGGCTGGGGCGATCCGTTCTGGCAACTCGCCGCGGGCTGCTTCGACCTCAGCTGGCCATTGTTCGCCACGCTTGCGGCAAGCCCGGTGGCACTCTGGTGGCTGCCGGAACCGGCCTGGTTCGCGGTGCCCATGGCCCTGGTCGCGGCGTTCTGGTGCCTGCTGCCCCGCGGCGTGCCCGGCAAGCCGCTGACGCTGCTGCTGTGGCTGCCGCTGCTGTGGCCCGACCGCCGTCTGCCGCCCGCGGGAAGCGCCGAAATCGTCGTGCTGGACGTCGGGCAGGGGCTGTCCGTCCTGGTGCGCACCCGCCGTTACAGCCTGCTCTACGACATGGGGCCGGCGGTCATCGACGGCTTCGATGCCGGCGAGCGCGCGGTGCTTCCGGCATTGCACGCGCTCGGCGTGCGTCGCGTCGATCTGCTGGTGGCGAGCCATGCCGATGCGGACCATGCGGGCGGCCTGGAGGCGATCCGGCGGCGCTTCCCGCGCACGCCCACGCTGGCGCCCGAGGACTCCGGCCTGCCGCGCACGCGCCGTTGCCTGGCGGGCAGGCGCTGGCAGGCCGACGGGGTGACCTTCCGCTTCTTGCATCCGCCGCCGCACTTCCCGTACCTGCGGAACGAATCCAGCTGCGTGCTGCGCGTGGAAACCGCACACGGCGCGGCGCTGCTGACCGGCGACATCGGCGCGGTGATCGAACTCGGCCTGGTCGCGCGCCAGGCGCATGCCATTGCGGCCGACGTGGTGGTCGTCGCGCATCACGGCAGTGCCGAGTCCTCCGATGCCGCCTTCGTGGCAGCCACGGGCGCGCGCCATGCGCTGGTGTCTTCGGGCCATGGCAACCGCTTCGGGCATCCGCATCCCGACGTGCTCACGCGCTGGCATCTCGCGGGTGCGGACACGATCTCCACTGCCGAAGGCGGGGCGCTGCGGGTGCGCCTGGAAGCGGGTGGGCCGCGGCTGGAGTGGCGGCGGGCGACGCATCCGCGGCTGTGGGATGCGGCGCGGAGGGTCGCGCGCGAGTGATGCCGCCGGACTTTGGGGCACAGGCCCCGGCTTCGGGTGGGACGCGCCTCTCCTGCAAGGGGTCTGCAGCCCGGCTCGGTCGGCCATCCATGGCCGACTCGCCTAGCGCGCACATCCATGTGCGCTGGCTGCAGATCCCCCCGCAGGCAGGCGCTCGTCACAGGCCGAATGACGTCGCTTCGGGAGTGGAGGTCACAAGCCCG
>DATINB010000508.1:0-5906 GCA_035474775.1 Luteimonas sp. | reverse complement strand
AGAAGACCTGGGCGCCGGTGACCGCGCCGATGTATGCGCTGGTGGAAGGCTTCTTCCTGGGCGCGATCTCGGCCATGTACAACCACATGTACAACGGCATCGTGCTGCAGGCGGTGATGCTGACCATGGGCACGCTGTTCGCGCTGCTGTTCGCCTACCGCAGCGGTCTGATCAAGGCCACGGAGAACTTCAAACTGGGCGTGGTCGCGGCCACCGGCGGCATCGCGCTGGTCTATCTGGCCACGATTGTCCTGGGCATGTTCAACATCAACATCCCGCTGATCCATGAATCCGGCCTCGTCGGCATCGGCTTCAGCCTGGTGGTGATCGTGATCGCGGCGCTCAACCTGGTGCTGGATTTCGACTTCATCGAAACCGGCGCCGAGCAGAATGCGCCCAAGTACATGGAATGGTACGGCGCCTTCGGCCTGATGGTGACGCTGGTCTGGCTGTACCTGGAGTTCCTGCGGCTGTTGTCCAAGCTGCAGTCGCGCTGACTCCGCAGCTGGCAAGAAGAAGGGCGCTCCGGCGCCCTTCTTCGTTGTCGCGTGGGCGGACCTGCGCGGCGGCGCCGGGGTCGCCCCTGCGCAGGCGTCCGGAACGGCTCAGACCCGGCTTGCGATCGCCTTCGCGAAGGACTGCGTGGTCCCGGTCCCGCCCAGGTCGGGCGTCAGCGAGTCACGCGCCTCGAGCGTGGCGATGATCGCCGCACGCAGCGCCTCGGCACGGTCCGGCCGCTCCAGGTGGTCGAGCATCTGCGCGGCGCCGAGCAGCAGTGCGCATGGATTGGCGATGCCTTTGCCGGCGATGTCGGGCGCGGACCCATGGACCGCCTCGAAGATCGCCGCGTCCAGTCCGATGTTGGCACCCGGCGCCATGCCCAACCCGCCGACGAGTCCCGCACACAGGTCGGAAATGATGTCGCCGAACAGGTTGGTGGTCACGATGATGTCGAACTGCTCGGGCCGCATGACCAGCTGCATGCAGGTGTTGTCGACGATCATCTCGTTGCATTCGATCTCCGGATACAGCGCCGCCACTTCGCGGGCCACCTTGAGGAACAGGCCGGACGTCGACTTCAGGATGTTGGCCTTGTGCACGACGGTGACCTTGCGGCGCCCGGTGCGGCGCGCCAGATCGAACGCGTAACGCACGATGCGTTCCGACCCGTGCCGGGTGATCCTCTGCACGAGGGTGGCCGTCGCGCCGTCCTCGGTGACCATCTGGCCTTCGCCGATGTAGGCTCCTTCGGTGTTCTCGCGCACGGTAACCAGGTCGACGCCGGTCGGGAACCGCGACTTGGTGTTGGGGAACGACTTCGCCGGGCGCACGTTGGCGTAAAGATCGAAACGCTTGCGCAACTCGACGTTGATCGAGCTGAAGCCCTCGCCGACCGGCGTGGTCAATGGACTCTTCAACGCGATGCGGTTGCGGCGAATGGAATCCATCGTGGCCTGCGGCAGCAGTTCGCCATGCCGTTCGAGCGCCACCAGGCCCGCGTCGGCGTCCTCGTAGTCGAGGCCGAGCTGCATCGCGTCGAGCACGGACAACGTGGCGTCCATGATCTCGGGGCCGATGCCGTCGCCGCGGATGACGGTGATCGTCTGGGTCATTTGCTTGGGTGTCCGTGCTGGGGGGCGCACGTCCGGACGCGCGCCGCGGGGGCGGTGTTGCAGCCGCCCATTATGCCGTACGCCGCGTGGCCGTCGCGTCCGACCGACCCGTAGACGGCAGGCTCAACCGCCGTTTCCCGCGAGCAGTGGCTCGAGCTTTCCGGCGCGATGCAGGGCCATCATGTCGTCGTATCCACCCACGTGCGTGCTGCCCACGAAAATCTGCGGGACCGATGTCCGCCTGGCCAGTGCCACCATGCGCTGCCGCTCTGCGGGGTCGGTATCGATCCGCACCTCGCGCCACTGCAGCCCCTTGCTCTTCAGGAAGTTCTTGGCCGCGACGCAGTAGCCGCAGACGGCACTGGTGTACAGGGTGATCTCGGGCGGGGCCTTGCCGGTGCCGGGTGCGTCGTTCAAGTCGGTTCTCCGGAAACTTGGGGGTGGTCGCGGTGTCGAATGCGCAGCGTCAACCGTGGGGGCCATCGCCGGCCGTCCATACATGATCACGCCGGGCTGGTTAACCTCGGATTCACGCCCTGGCACGGGCCTCGGCCCATGCTGCGGCTCGCCCACCGTCAAGGTCCCCATGCGCATCCTTCCGCTTGCTGCCGCGTTCGCGCTCACCTGCGCCATCTCCGTCGCAGGCGCCCAGGAAGGACGCCTGCCCGACATCGGCTCGTCCGCCGGAATGGTCCTGGGGCCTGCCGAGCAGAGCGAATACGGCGCCATGCTGCTGGCGCAACTGCGCCACTACGATTACGTGCTGGACGACCCGCTCATCGACGGGTGGCTGCGTACCCTGGGCACGCGCCTGCGTGCGTCCAGCGACAGGCCGCAGCAGGAGTTCACCTTCTTCATGCTGAAGGACCGCTCCGTGAACGCGTTCGCCACGCTGGGTGGGTACATCGGGGCCAATGCCGGGTTGGTGCTGACCGCGGGCAGCGAGGACGAAGTGGCTGCCGTGCTCTCGCACGAGGTGGCGCATGTGACGCAGGCCCACGTGCTGCGCGGCGTGGAGCGTGCGCAGAAGGACAGCGTGCCGGTACTGCTCGCCATGCTGGGCGCGATCGCCGTGGCCTCGCAGGTGGGTGGCGAGTCGTCGGACGACGCGGCGATGGCCGCCATGATGAGCGCGCAGGGCCTGATGGCGCAGCGCCAGATCGACTACACCCGCTCCAACGAGTCCGAAGCGGACCGCCTCGGCATCCGGACCTTGGCGCGGAGCGGCTATGAGCCGGACGCCATGGCCACCATGTTCGAACGCATGCAGGCCCTGTCGCGCACGAACCAGGGCGGCGAACGCGAGCGCCTCCCGGACTACCTGAAGACCCACCCGGTGACCACGACCCGCATCAGCGAGGCCAAGGAACGCGCCGAAGCCCTCAACCGCGACACCGTGCGACTGACCACCTCGACACCCGCGGGGGAACGCAGCGAGCGCGTCGACCCGCGGCAGGTCCAGGGGCGCGGCCCCGGCACGCTGAATCCACTTCTCCCGGCGTCGCTGCAGATCGCGGTCGACGGGCTGCATACGGACCCCCGCGACCAGTTCCGGTGGGCGCGCGAGCGCCTTCGGGTGCTGAGCGCGAACACCCCGCAGGCGGCGCTGCAGGAATACAACCAGCTCGAGCGCGCCGCCCCGCTCGATCCCGCGCAGCGCTACGGTCGCTCGCTGGCACTGATGCTGGGCGGCCAGGCCGGCGCCGCGGCGGCGGGCTTCTCGGCACTGCTCGTCGACAGCCCCGGCGATACCTGGCTCGAACTCGCCCTGGCCCAGGCGGACTTCCGTGCTGGCAAGGTCGCAGCATCGGACCAGCGCCTGGAGACGCTGCTGGAGCGCATGCCCACCAACCGCGCCGTGGCGCTGACCTACGCCGAGACCCTCGGCGAGCGGAACTCGGTGGAGGCCGGCAACCGCGCGCAGGCGATCCTGCGCCCGCTGGCGGGCGCGGCCGGAGACGATCCGGTGTTCCAGCGGGTCTTCGCGCGTGCCAGCGAGATCGCCGGCGACCCGGTCCGCGCCGGTGAGGCCTATGCGGAGGCTGCCTACCTGAACGGGCGTGCGGAGCAGGCGCTCGTCCAGCTCAACGTCCTGCGCAAGCGCGACGACCTCGACTATTACGCGCGGGCGCGCATCGATGCCCGCATCGCGGCCATCACGCCGACGGTGCTGGAGCTGAAGCGCCAGGGCATCCGCGACCCGGACCTGCGCCGACGCTGACTGTCACCGGACTGTCACCAAACCGTCGTCTACTGGCCGGACCGAGCGCTGGCGCGGCCGCGCGTGCAGGAACCGCCATGCAGAAGCGCATCTTGATAGTCGACGACGAACCCGCGATCCGCGACATGGTCGCCTTCGCGTTGCGCAAGGGCGATTACGAGCCCGCACACGCCGGCGATGCCCGCGAGGCGCAGTCGGCGATCGCCGACCGGGTCCCCGACCTCATCCTGCTCGACTGGATGCTGCCCGGGACCAGCGGACTGGAGCTTGCGCGGCGCTGGCGCCGCGAGGCGCTGACCCGCGACGTGCCGATCATCATGCTCACCGCCCGCGGCGAGGAGAACGACCGCGTCGGCGGCCTCGAGGCCGGCGTCGACGACTACGTGGTCAAGCCGTTCTCCGCGCGCGAGTTGCTGGCCCGGATCCGGGCGGTCATGCGCCGCTCGCGCGACGACGACGAGGACGGCAGCGTCGGCGTGGGCGCGCTGCGCATCGACGGCGCCGCGCACCGTGTGTTCGCGGGCAGCGAGCCGGTGGCGATCGGGCCGACCGAATACCGCCTGCTGCATTTCTTCATGACCCATCCCGAGCGCGTCTACAGCCGCTCGCAGCTGCTCGACCACGTCTGGGGCGGCAGCGTCTACGTCGAGGAGCGCACCGTCGACGTGCACATCCGCCGACTGCGCAAGACGCTGGAACCGGTGTCGCTCGACGGGATGGTGCAGACGGTCCGGGGGTCGGGTTACCGCTTTTCCGCCTCGGTCTAGACTGCAGCGCATGCCACCCCGTACCCGCTCGGCCTGGACCCGGACGCTGGCGCAGCTCGCGCTGGTCCTGGCCGCCGGCCTGCTGGTCGGCCTGGTCGTCGGCCAGCCGTGGCTGGCGCTGGCGCTCGCGGCGCTGGGCATCGTCGGCTGGCACTACTGGAAGCTGCGCCAGGTGCTGCTGCGCCTGACGGCGCGCCAGCGACGGCCGGTGCCAGCGGGAAACGACGTCTGGAACGAGCTCGACCGTCTCATCCACCGCAGCCAGCGCGACACCCGCGTCCGCGAGCGGCGGCTGGTGGAGATGCTGCGTGCCTACCGTGCCGCCGCCACCGCGCTTCCGGATGCCGTGGTGGTGGTGGACCGCAACAGCCAGCGCGTGCTCTGGTTCAACGAGGCCTCGGGGGGCCTGCTCGGGCTTCGCCATCCGACCGATCTCGGTGCCGCCCTGGGTGACCGGCTCCAGCCCCTGCCGATCAGCCGCTGGCTGGCCTCCGGCCGGTTCGCCGAGCCGATGCTGGATGTGCCCTCGCCGGCCAATGCCGACCTGCGCCTCAGCCTGAAGTTGATCCCGTATTCGGAAAGCCTGTGGCTGCTGGTGGCGCGCGATGTCAGCAAGTTGATGCGCCTCGAGCAGATGCGCCGCGATTTCGTCGCCAACGTCTCCCATGAACTGCGCACGCCGCTGACCGTCGTGCACGGGTACCTGGACATGCTGGATCCCACCGAGCACCCCGACTGGGCGCCGATGCTGTCGGAGATGCAGCGCCAGTCGCAGCGCATGACGCAGCTGGTGGAAGACCTGCTGACGCTGTCCCGCCTGGAGGCCCAGGACACGGTGGCCGACGAGCCGGTTTCGATGGTGCCCATGCTGACCACGCTGCGGCGCGAGGCCGAAGCGCTGAGCAAGGGTCGCCATGTCATCGCCATCAGCGACGAGGCCCAGGTCGACCTCGAGGGGTCGACCCGCGAGCTGCACAGTGCGTTCTCCAACCTGGTGGCCAACGCGGTGCGCTACACGCCGATCGACGGCCGCGTGCACGTCCGCTTCCAGCGCAGCGTCGACGGAGGTGCGACCCTGTCGGTGGAGGACTCCGGCTACGGCATCCCCGCCGCGCACCTCCCCCGGATCACCGAGCGCTTCTACCGGGTTTCGACCAGCCGCTCGCGCGAGTCCGGGGGCACCGGCCTCGGCCTGGCGATCGTGAAACACGTGCTGCAGTTGCACCAGGCGCGCCTGTCGATCAGCAGCGAGGTCGGCCGGGGCAGCGTGTTCACGTGTCACTTCGGCCCGGAACGGGTGCAGGC
>DATINB010000507.1:0-4901 GCA_035474775.1 Luteimonas sp. | reverse complement strand
CTCCGCCTCGAGCTCCAGCGTGGGCAGCTGCAGCATGTGCAGCGCCTGGCGCAACTGGGGCGTCAGTACGAGTTGCTGTCCCAGCGATGTCTGCAGTCGAGGCTTCATCGGTTCCAGCGGGGCGTTCCATGCGGGCCGGCTACAGGCGGAACGAGTCCCCCAGGTAGACCCGACGCACGTCGGGATTGGCGAGCAGCATGTCCGGAGCCCCCTGCGCGAGCACGCCACCGTCGCTGAGAATATACGCCCGGTCGCAGATGCCGAGCGTCTCGCGCACGTTGTGGTCGGTGATCAGCACGCCGATGCCGCGGTTCTTGAGGTGGCGCACGATGCGCTGGATCTCGCCCACCGAGATCGGGTCGACGCCGGCGAACGGCTCGTCGAGCAGCATCAGCCGGGGCTTTGCCGCCAGTGCGCGGGCGATTTCGACGCGGCGCCGTTCGCCGCCGGACAGGCTGGCGCCGGACTGGCCGGCGACGTGGCTCACCTGCAGTTCGTCCATCAGGCTGTCGAGCTCCGCGCGCCGGCCCTTGCCGTCCAGGTCGTCGCGCAGTTCCAGCACCAGCATGATGTTGTCGGCCACGCTGAGCTTGCGGAACACCGAAGGCTCCTGCGGCAGGTAGCCCACCCCCAGCTTGGCGCGCTTGTACATCGGCTCGCCGGTGATGTCGCGGCCGTCCAGCACGATCCGGCCGGCATCGGCCGGCACCAGGCCCACGATCATGTAGAAGCAGGTGGTCTTGCCTGCGCCGTTTGGGCCGAGCAGGCCGACGACCTCGCCGGCCTCCAGCGTCAGCCCGAATTCGCGGACCACCTCACGGGACTTGTAGCGCTTGCGCAGGCCTTCGGCGACCAGCACTACTTGCCGTCCCCGGCGGGCTTGGCGCTCTTCGGCAGGATGGTGGTGCGCACCTGGCCGGCACCGCCACCGCCACCCTGCACCTGGCCGGTGCGCATGTTGTAGACGATGCGCTCGCCACTGATGGCGCCGCGGCCGGGCTGGTCGAGGCGCACGCCGCCGGTGAAGGTCACGGTGTCCTTGGGCAGGTCGTACTCGACGTTGCTGGCGCGCGCGTCGATGACCGATCCGTTCTCCAGCTGCTGCTTCAGGAGCACCGGAGAGCCGGTGAGCAGGACGCGCTGGATGTCGCCGGCGGCGCGGCGCACGTCGGCGCGCGCGGCGCGGACGTCGAGCGTGCCCTGCACGATGTGCACGTTGCCGGTGAACAGGCACGGTCCGCCGGCATCGTCGACTGCGCAGTCGGTGGTGTCGGCATCGAGGTTCATGGGCTGGTTGCGGTCGGTGGCCTTGCCCAGCACGACGCCCGTCGGGATCGCCACTGCGAGGAGGATGGCCGACAGGCGGCTAGCGGCGCGTGGGGACATACTGGGTCTGCACCTTTGATTTGAACTGGATGCGCTTGCTTGCGAGGTCGGCCTCGAGCCCCACACCGCGCATTGTAGTGCCGGGCTGCGTGATCGCGACCAGGACCGCCGAGCTCGCGCGCCGGGTATCCGGGAACACATCCAGCGCTTCGCTCTCCATGGTCATCGTGCGCCCGCTGGCCGGATCGGTCTTCGCCACCACCTCGCCACGCAGGCGCATCTCGCTGTTGTCGGCGCTGACCCATCCGGTCTTCGCGCGGACGTCCCAGTGGTGGGTCCCGGTGTCGGGCAGCAGGAACACCGGGGTCTGCAGCGTCATGGTCTCGTCGAGCGGATTGCGCGCGAGTTCCGGGGCGCTCAGCGTGAATGCCTCGTTGCCGTCCTTGTCCAGGGACACCAGCTCGAAGTCGCGCAGCACGTAGTCCGCGCGCTGGCTTGCCACCGCCGGGCCGCTGTCGTCGGCGCGCTGGCGCCACGCCGACCAGCCGCTGACCAGCGCGGCCACCAGCAGCGCCAGGGTCAATGCGCCGCGCCAGCTCACAGCGCGTCGACCGCGGCCAGCAGGGCGTCGACCTTGCCCTGCGCGTGCAGCAGCAGGTCGCACAGTTCGCGCGCGGCGCCCTCGCCGCCGCGCGCCTGCGTGACCCAGTGCGCACGCGCCGCGACCCAGGGATGGGCATTGGCCGGGGCCACCGCCAGGCCCACCACCGACATGGCGCTCAGGTCCGCGTAGTCGTCGCCCATGAACGCCACCTCGTCCAGGGCGAATTCGTGACGGGTGCACAGCGCGCGCACGCACGCACGCTTGTCTTCGACGCCGACGAACACCGCGGCCCCCAGCTCGGCGGCGCGTCGTTCGGCGACGGCGCCGCGCCGGGCCGTGACGAAGGCCACCATCACCCCGGCGCGTCGAAGCAGGACCAGTCCCTGGCCATCCTGGACGTGGAACGCCTTGCCCTCGCGGCCACCGTCGTCGAGCAGCAGGCGCCCGTCGGTCAGCGTGCCGTCCACGTCGAAGCACGCCAGGCGCACTCGACCGGCACGGGCCAGGAGGTCGGCGGAACGGGGCGGCGCAGCGGTCGACATGGGGCAGGGGATCTCGGGACGGGAGCCGGCGGGTCCGGCAGGCACACGCGGGGGACGGCCTTTAGACCACCCGGGCCCGCAACAAGTCATGAATGTTCAATGCGCCGACCACCTGCCGGTCCCCATCGACGACCAGCAAGGCGTTGATCTTGTGGGTTTCCATCAGCCGCGCCGCCTCGACGGCAAGCGCATCGGCATCGATGGTGACCGGATCGCGGGTCATCACGTCGACGATCCGCGCCGAGCGCACGTCGACCAGCGGATCGGCCAGCGTGCGCCGCAGGTCGCCGTCGGTGTACAGCCCGAGCAGGCGGTCGTCGGCATCGACCACCGCGGTCATGCCGAGGCGCTTGCGGCTCATCTCGACCAGCACGTCGCCGAAACTCGCCGTGTCCGGCACGCGCGGCACGTCGTCGCCGGCATGCATGACGTCGGCGATGTGCAGCAGCAGGCGCCGTCCGAGCGCGCCGGCGGGATGCGACCGCGCGAAGTCGTCGGCGGTGAAGCCGCGCGCCTCCAGCAACGCGACGGCCAGGGCATCGCCCATCGCCAGCGAGGCGGTGGTGCTGGAGGTCGGCGCCAGGGCCAGCGGGCAGGCCTCGGCGGGCACGCTGACGTCCAGGTGCACGTCCGCCTCGCGCGCCAGCGTCGATGCCGGGCGGCCGGTCATCGCCACCAGCGCGTTGCCCTGCCGCCTGAACACCGGCAGCAGCATCAGCAGTTCGTCGGATTCGCCGGAGTACGACAAGGCCAGCACCACGTCGGCATCGGTGACCATGCCGAGATCGCCGTGCCCGGCCTCGCCCGGGTGCATGTAGAAGGCCGGCGTGCCGGTGGAGGCCAGCGTCGCGGCGATCTTGCGCGCGATGTGACCGGACTTGCCCATGCCCGTGCAGACCACGCGGCCGCGGCAGGCCAGCATCAGCCGGCAGGCCGCGGCGAAGGCATCGCCGATCCGGGCCGAGACCGCGGCCAGGCCCTCGCGCTCGATCTCCAGCACCCGCCGCCCACTCGCGGCGAGCGCGTCGCTGCCCTGGTTGCCGGCAGCGTGGTCGAAGCTCTCGGTCATTTCGAAGCCATCGCCTTTCCGTTAGGCTATCCCGTTCAGTTTACGCGGAACGCTTGGAGCACGTCCTGGCGCCGCATCCGTTCCATCCCTCCACGCCAACCCGGGATTCCGCCCTTGCACGCAGATCGCATCCGCCAGCTGATCGAACAGGGGCTGCCCGGAGCGCGCGTCGACGTGCACGGCGACGACGGCGTGCATTTCGAGGCGCGGGTGGTGGCGGCGGAGTTCGCCGGCAAGCTGCCGCTCGCGCGCCATCGGATGGTCTACGCCACCCTCGGCGCGCTGATGGGCAACGAGATCCACGCGCTGGCATTGAAAACGCTGACGCCGGACGAGGCGGGCGTGCGCTGATGCAGAAGATCGTGGTCACCGGCGGCTTCGCGCTGGACGGCGAGGTGCGGATCTCCGGTGCCAAGAACGCGGTGCTGCCGATCCTGTGCGCCACGCTGCTGGCCGACACGCCCGTCGAGATCGGCAACGTCCCGCATCTGCACGACGTGGTCACCACCACCCGCCTGCTCACCGGGCTCGGCGCCGGGGTCACCCACGATGCCGATGGCAGCCACGTGGTGGTCGATCCGCGCAGCGTCGACAGTCACGTGGCGCCGTACGAACTGGTGCGCACCATGCGCGCCTCGGTGCTGGTGCTGGGTCCGCTGCTGGCGCGCTTCGGCGCGGCCGAGGTTTCGCTGCCCGGCGGCTGCGCGATCGGCTCGCGCCCGGTCGACCTGCACATCCGCGCACTCGAGGCGCTGGGCGCCGAGATCACCGTGGAGCACGGCTTCATCAAGGCAAGCGCCGAGGGTCTGCGCGGTGCGCCGGTGCGGTTCGACACGGTCAGCGTGGGTGCCACCGAGAACGTGCTGATGGCGGCGACGCTCGCCTCGGGGACCACCGTGATCGACAACGCGGCGCAGGAGCCGGAGATCGTCGATCTCGCCACCTGCCTGGTGGCGATGGGGGCGCGCATCCAGGGTGCGGGCACGTCGCGCATCGTGGTCGAAGGCGTCGAGCGGCTGCAGGGCGCGCACCACCACGTCATCGCCGACCGCATCGAGACCGGGACCTTCCTGGTGGCTGCCGCGATGACCGGCGGTCGCGTGACCGCGACCCATGCACGCCCGGACACGCTCGGCGCGGTGCTCGACAAGCTCGCCGAGGCCGGTGCGGAGGTGTCCATCGAACGCGACCAGGTCACCGTCGACATGCGCGGCCGGCGCCCGCTGGCGGTGGACATCACCACCGCGCCGCACCCGGGCTTCCCGACCGACATGCAAGCGCAGTTCATGGCCTTGAACTCCATCGCCGAGGGCGTGGGCACCATCGACGAGACGATCTTCGAAAACCGCTTCATGCACGT
>DATINB010000506.1:0-1928 GCA_035474775.1 Luteimonas sp. | reverse complement strand
CTCGATCACCAAGGGGTTCACCGCCACCGCCATGTCGATGCTGGCCGAGGACGGCAAGCTGGCGATAGACGACCGCGTGATCGAGCACCTGCCGTGGTTCCGCATGTCGGATCCCTACGTCACTCGCGAAATGCGCATCCGCGACCTGCTGGCGCATCGCAGCGGGCTGGGCCTGGGTACCGGCGACCTGCTGTTCTGGCCGGCCACCTCGTACAGCACGCGGGAGGTGGTGGAACGGCTGGCGCAGGTGCCGCTGGCGCATGGCTTCCGCGAGCGCTATGCCTACGACAACGTCCTGTACGCCGTGGCGCAGCTGGTGATCGAAGCGGTCTCCGGCCAGCCGTATGCGACCTTCCTGCAGGAGCGGATCTTCACCCCGGTGGGCATGTCCGCCACCCGCATCAACAGCGATGCGCTGCGGCCGGGGGACACGGTGGCGAGCGGGCACGCGCGGGCCGGCTTCACCGCGGCGCCGGCGCCGGTGCCGCGCATGGCGTGGTCGAACAACTCGGCGGCCGGGGGCATCTACTCCAGCGCCAACGACATGGCGAAGTGGATGCTGGTCCAGCTGGATGCCGGTCGATTGCCCGGTGGGGCGGGCCGCCTGTTCGGCGCGGCGCGCCAGCGCGAGATGTGGTCGGTGGTGACGCCGATCCCGATCGCCGAACCCGCGGTGCCGGAGCTCGCCGCGCTGCGTCCCGGCTTCGCCGGCTACGGCGAAGGCTGGACCCTCAGCGACTACCGCGGCCGCAAGCTGGTCTGGCACACCGGTGGCTGGCCGGGCATGGTGTCGCGGATCACGCTGGTTCCGGAGCTGGCGCTGGGCATCATCGTGCTGACCAGCCAGGAGACATCGGCCGCCTTCAACGCGGTGACCATGCAGGTGCTGGATGCGTACCTGGATGCGCCCGACACCGACTGGACGGCCGCGTACGCCATCGCAGCGGCGCGCAGCGACGACAAGGCCGAGGCGGACTGGGCGGCGCACGTGCAGGCACGCGATGCCGCGCGCCTGCCCCGCCATGCCGGTGGCGCCGTTGCCGGGACCTATCGCGACCCGTGGTACGGCGACGTCACGATCAGCCGCAACGGCGATGGCCTGGTACTGCAGTTCTCGCGCACGGAGCAGCTGCTGGGCGACCTGGAACACTGGCAGGGCGACACCTTCATCGTGCGCTGGCGCGACCGCGCACTGAACGCGGATGCCTTCCTGACCTTCGCACGGACACCCGATGGCGGCGTCCGCGAGGTGCGGATGGAGGCCATCTCGCCGCAGACCGATTTCAGCTTCGACTTCCACGACCTGCGCCTGGTGCCGGTGGCGCCAGGCGCCCACCCGGCGCCGTAGTGCCAGGGCGGAGCTCGACCGCCCCGCGTCGCGGTCAGCGGATCGGCTCGTCCAGCATCAGCTGACGCACGAAGCGTACCGGCGGCGCCCCGTGCGACAGCACGTCGTCGTGGTAGGCCTTGAGGTCGAACCCGTCGCCGAGCTTCGCTTCCATCGCGCGGCGCAGGTCGAAGTGTTCCTGCGCGCCGACGAAATACGTGGCCAGCTGCGTCGACGACAGCTGCGCGCGCACCCACTTGCCCTCGGCCTCGCTCTGTTGCTGGAAGGTCTGGCGCACCATCAGGTCCATGGCCTGCGCCTTGCTCCAGCCGTCCACGTGGATGCCCTGGTCGAGGATCGCGTTGCCCACGCTGCGCGCGTAGAACTTCAGCTGCATCAGCCGGAACAGCGGATCGTCGTCGAGGTAGCCGGCATCGGCCATCATCCGCTCGGTGTACACGCCCCATCCTTCGGCGAACGGGCCCGAACGCAGCACCGCGCGCAGCGTCGACGGGTGCGTGGCGGAATGGGCGCCTTCGAGGTAGTGCCCGGGCATGGCCTCATGGATCGAGAGGATGTGGATCATCCGCTTGTTGTACTC
>DATINB010000505.1:0-1826 GCA_035474775.1 Luteimonas sp. | reverse complement strand
AGGTTGTTCCGCGTCACACCCTCGAGCCGCAGCCACGCGCTCGGCGCTCGCGGCGTCCGCGTTGGCAGCGCCTTCTGACCGAAGAGATGAATGCGAGTCTGGGACTCCTCGACATCGGCGAGGCCGTCCGGTGGCCCGCTGTACAGCACCCATCCGCCGTGCTCGCCCGCTGCCGGCCCGACATCGACGATCCAGTCCGCATGACGGATCACCTCGATCTCGTGCTCGACGACGAACAGTGAATTGCCCGCAGCGCGCAGCTGGTCCAGCGCGCGCAGCAACGCCTGTGTATCGGCCGGATGCAGGCCGGCGGACGGTTCGTCCATGACGTAGACCACGCCGAACAGCTGGGAACGGATCTGCGTGCCCAGTCGCAGGCGCTGCAGTTCGCCGGACGACAGCGTCGGCGTTGCACGGGCGAGCGTCAGATAGCCGAGGCCGAGATCCCGCAGCACCTTGATCCGCGCGAGCAGATCCTGCGCGATGCGCTGCGCGGCCAGCGCCTGTTCGGGATGCGCCTTCGCATGGGTCTTGCCGGCGGCGGCCGGTGCCAGCAGATCGGCGAGTTCGTCGAGCGGACGTTGCGAGAACGCAGCGATATCGAGCCCGGCGAAGGTCACCGACAGCGCTTCGCGTCGCAGCCGTTTGCCGTCGCATTCCGGGCACGCCGCGCTGACCAGATACTGCGCCGCGCGCTTCTTCTGCTGCGGGCTCTGCGTGTTGGCGAAGGTGTGCAGCACGTGCCGGCGGGCACTGGTGAAGGTGCCCATGTACGCCGGTTCGGTCCTGGCCTTCAGCGCGCGCTTCACTTCGTCGAGATCGAAACCGGGATACACCGGCTCCACCGGCTGCTCGTCGGTGAACAGGATCCAGTCGCGGGTCTTCTTCGGCAGTTTCGACCACGGCACGTCCACGTCGATGCCGCGCGTGGTCAGGATGTCGCGCTGGTTCTGTCCGTGCCACGCACCCGGCCACGCGGCCACGGCGCGCTCGCGGATGGTCAGCGCGCGGTCGGGCACCATCGAGGCTTCGGTGGCGTCGTAGATGCGGCCCAGGCCATGACAGGTGGGACAGGCGCCTGCCGGCGTGTTCGGCGAGAACCCGTCGGCGTAGATGATGGACTGACCGCGCGGATAGTCGCCGGCGCGCGAATACAGCATGCGCAGCGAATTGGAGATGGTGGTGACGCTGCCGACCGACGAGCGCGTACTGGGCGCACCGCGATGCTGCTGCAGCGCCACCGCCGGCGGCAGGCCTTCGATGGCATCCACGTCCGGCACCCCGGCCTGGTCGATCAGGCGCCGCGCGTACGGCGAGATCGAATCCAGGTAGCGGCGCTGCGCCTCGGCGAACAGCGTGCCGAACGCCAGCGACGATTTGCCGGAGCCTGAGACGCCGGTGAACACCACCAGCGCATCGCGCGGCAGCTCCACGTCCACGTCCTTGAGGTTGTGTTCGCGGGCGCCGCGGACGCGGACGAAGCCGGAGGCGGCGGAAACGGGGGGCTTGGGCATTGGGTGAGAGCGGTCGGCAGGAGCTGACGCAAGCTTAGCGGGTCGGCTCGATGCGCCGTGTACAGGTCATGCGTAGTGGGCAGGGTGCGCTGTGGAGGGACTTCGGTTCCGACGCTGTCCGCAGTCGTTGGTTCACCGCTTCGCTCGTCGCGACTGAAGTCGCTCCCACAGGGACTTGCGTCGAGTTGGCTGGGTGCACTGTAGGAGGGGCTTCAGCCCCGACCGGATCTTGATGTGCAGGGATGCTGTCAGTGTCTGTCGCGGCTGAAGCCGCTCCTACAGGGACTGCGGCAAACCGGCTGGGTGCACTGT
>DATINB010000504.1:0-2820 GCA_035474775.1 Luteimonas sp. | reverse complement strand
CGGCTGGAGGCCGACGACGCCGCGGTCGTCGAAGCGGCGCGCGCCGCCGAGGCCCACGACTTCATCTCGGTGCTGCCGGGCGGCTACGCAGCCGAGCTCGGCGAGCGCGGCGCGCGGCTGTCGGGCGGCCAGCAGCAGCGCATCGCCATCGCGCGCGCGCTGCTCAAGGATGCGCCGGTGCTGCTGCTCGACGAGGCCACCTCCGCGCTGGACGCGCAGAGCGAACGCGCGGTGCAGAACGCGCTGGAACGCCTGATGCAGCGCCGCACCACGCTGGTGATCGCGCATCGGCTGGCCACGGTGCTCAAGGCCGACCGCATCGTGGTGATGGATGGCGGGCGCATCGTGGCCGAGGGCACCCACGCCGAGCTGCTGGCGCAGGGCGGCCTGTATGCCGAGCTCGCACGGTTGCAGTTCCTGGACTGATCGCGGCGCCGCACGGAACGGACCGTCGCGCGGACGGGCAGAGCCCCCATGGCGTCGCGTGCAAGAATCGCCGTGCTCCCCACACGCAGGAACGCTATGGACATCGCAATGGTCGGGCTCGGGCGCATGGGCGCCAACATGGCCGAGCGCCTGCTGCTCGGCGGCCATCGGGTGCACGGGTTCGACCCCATGCAGCCCGCGCGTGAGGCGGCCGCGGCACGCGGCATCGCGGTGTGCGCCTCGCTGCAGGAGGTGGTGGCCGCGCTCCCGCTGCCGCGCGTGGTCTGGCTGATGGTGCCGGCCGGCGGCATCGTCGATGCGACGCTGTCGGTGCTGCAACCGTTGCTGCGGGCCGGCGACATCGTCGTCGACGGCGGCAACTCGCATTACCCGGATTCCATGCGTCGCGCCGAGGCGTTGGCACTGGACGGCATCCACTTCGTCGACTGCGGCACCAGCGGCGGCGTCTGGGGCCTGGCCGAGGGCTACAGCCTGATGGTCGGTGGCGATGCCGCCGCGGTGGAACGCCTGCAGCCGGTGTTCGCCACGCTGGCGCCGCCCGCCGGCACCGGCTGGGCGCGCGTGGGGCCCAGTGGCGCCGGGCACTTCACCAAGATGATCCACAACGGCATCGAGTACGGAATGATGCAGGCCTATGCCGAGGGCTTCGCGATCCTGAAGCGCAAGGCCGGGTTCGACATCGACCTGGCGCAGGTGGCCGATGTCTGGCGCACCGGCAGCGTGGTGCGCTCCTGGCTGCTCGACCTCACCGCCGATGCCCTGCACCAGAACCCGACCATGGCCGGCATCGCGCCGTTCGTGCCGGATTCCGGCGAGGGCCGCTGGACGGTGGCCGAGGCCATCGCGCTGGACGTGCCGGCCCCGGTGATCACGCTGTCGCTGATCGAGCGGCTGCGCTCGCGCGACACCGATTCGTTCACCGACAAGCTGCTGGCGTCGATGCGCAACCAGTTCGGCGGGCACGCGGTGAAGCTCGAAGCCGCGCCCGTACCCGCGCCGGTCGCGAGCAGCACCGTGCTGCCCGCGCCCGGCGGGCAGCAAGGACCCGCCCGCTAGGGCCGGGCCGGCCCGGCGTCAGCGCGCGGTATCCACCAGCACCAGCTCGCTGTCTTCCAGCGCGGTGATGCGCAGGACCGCCTCGTCGCGGATCGCGGCGCCGTCGCGTTCGGCGAGCGTCAAGCCGTTGACCTCGACCGTGCCCTTCGCCGGCACGAGGTAGCCGAAGCGCGACGCGTCGGCGAAGGCATATTCGGTGCTCTCCCCCGCCTTGAGGGTGGCGCCGAGCACGCGTGCGTCGCTGCGGATCGGCAGCGCGTCGGCATCGGCGCGATCGCCGCTGGCCAGGGCCACGAACTGCCCGGAGCGATCGCCTTTCGGAAACGGCTTGGCGCCCCACGCCGGCGGCTCGCCGACGGCGTCCGGCAGGATCCAGATCTGGAAGATCCGGGTGGTGTCCGGCTCGCGGTTGTATTCCGCATGCTGGATGCCGGTGCCCGCGCTCATCACCTGCACGTCACCGGCTTCGGTGCGGCCCTTGTTGCCCAGGCTGTCCTCGTGGGTGATGGCGCCCTCGCGGACGTAGGTGATGATCTCCATGTCCGCATGCGAGTGCGGCGGGAACCCGGTCTGGCCGCGGATGGCGTCGTCGTTCCAGACCCGCAGCGCGCCCCAGCCCATGCGCCGCGGGTCGTGGTAGCCGGCGAAGGAGAAGTGGTGCCGCGCGTCGAGCCAGCCGTGGTTGGCGGCGCCGAGGGTGGCGAAGGGGCGGTGTTCGATCATGTCGTGCTCCCGGTTGGAGATGGCTTCGGTGGCGTCATCCTGCGCCGGGGCGAACATGATTAGAATAGAACCAGTGGAACTTCATCCTTTCCGGAAATGACACGATGGCGTTGCCGGACCTCGAAGGCTGGGCGATCTTCGCGAAGGTCGCGGAGACCGGCTCGTTCGCGAAGACCGCCGCCGCACTGGAGCTTTCGCAGTCCACCGTGTCCAAGGCGGTGACCCGGCTGGAGGTGCGCCTGAAGACGGTGCTGTTCCACCGCACCTCGCGGCGGATGGCGCTCACCGACAGCGGCCGTGGCGCACTGGAGCGCGCCACGCGCATCCTGCACGAAGGCGAGGCGGTGGAGGCGGAGCTGACCGCACAGTCGCCGCGCCCGCGTGGCAACGTGCGCATGTCCGTGCCGATGTCGTTCGGCTTGGCGCACGTGGCCCCGGCGCTGCCGGCGTTCATGGCCGCGCAGCCCGAGATCAGCCTGGACGTGGAATTCAGCGATGCGATGACCGACCTCGTCGGCGGCGGGTTCGACCTGGCGCTGCGCATCGCCGCGCTCGAGGACTCCAGCCTGCTGGCACGGCGCCTGTGCGGCGTGC
>DATINB010000503.1:0-5707 GCA_035474775.1 Luteimonas sp. | reverse complement strand
GCGGATGCCGGGCTCGTATAGGCGCGGTCCTCAAGCGCCTTGTCGAACCAGGCGATGGATTCGGCCGCCCGCCCGTTGTCGCAGAGCCATGTGCCGTAGTTGCTGAGCATCGCCCCAGATGCAGGCGACAGCTCCGCGGCACGCGCATGGTGGCTGCCCGCCCCGGCGACATCGCCACGCCGGCTGGCGACCACCGCCAGCACCGCATGCGCGCTGGATGACTTCGGGTCGGCCTTGAGCGCCGCGCGGGCCGACGCCTCGGCGGCCGCGAGATCGCCCGTCCCCAGCTGCTGCTCGGCGCGCAACAACTGCGTGCGTGGCGAGATCTTGGCGGCGGAACGGTCCTCGTCGCGGAAATCGTAGACCGGTGCGACCTGCTCCGAGCGTCCGCGGCTGGCATCGGGACGCACGAAGGTCAGGCGCGAGCACGCCGATCCGACCGTCGCCAGCAGCAGGGCGCCCAGCACGACATCACGCTGCCGCATCCACGCCCTCCCCGTCGCGCGCCTGTGCATCGAGGTGCTTCTTGAACTCCGCCTGGCGGCGGGTCCGGTCGACCACCTGGCCCTTCAGCTGGCCACAGGCGGCATCGATGTCGTCGCCACGCGTCCGCCGGACCATGGTCAGCACGTGCGCGTCGAGCAGCGTGGTCTGGAAGCTGCGGATATCGGCTTCGGTGGATCGCTCGAACCGTGTGCCGGGAAAGGGGTTGAACGGGATCAGGTTGACCTTCGCCGCATCCTTGGTCTGCAAGGCTCGGTCGAAGTCGCGCATCAGGCGCGCCAGCTGGCGCGCATGCTCCGGCTGGTCGTTGACGCCCTTCATCAGCGTGTATTCGAAGGTGATCGACGAACGCGGCTTGCGGCGCACGTAACGCTCGCAGGCGGCCATCAGTTCGGCGATCGGATACTTCTTGTTGAGCGGCACGAGCTCGGTACGCAGTTCGTCGTTGGCCGCATGCAGCGACACCGCCAGCGACACGTCGCTCTCCTCGGACAGCCGGTCGATCATCGGCACCATGCCGGCGGTCGAAAGGGTCACGCGCCTGTTGGCCAGGCCGTAACCCAGGTCGTCGCGCATCACGCTCATCGCGCGCACGACGTTGTCGAAGTTCATCAGCGGCTCGCCCATGCCCATCATCACCACGTTGGTGAGCTTGCGCTCCCGGTGCGGGACGTTGCCGAGATGTCGCGCAGCCACCCACACCTGGCCGACGATCTCGGCTGTGGACAGGTTGCGGTTGAAGCCCTGGGTGGCCGTGGAGCAGAACTGGCAGTTCAACGCGCAGCCGACCTGCGACGACACGCACAGCGTGCCGCGGCCCTTGTCCGGGATGAAGACCGCCTCGATGGCGTTGCGGCCGTCCATGCCGAGCAGCCACTTGTGGGTCCCGTCCACCGACGGTTTCTCGAACTGCACCTCGGGAACCCGGACTTCGGCATGCGCGTGCAACTTGGCGCGGAGGGCCTTGCCCAGGTCGGTCATGTCGTCGAAGTCGGTGACGTGCCGATGGTGGATCCACTTCATCACCTGGTGCGCGCGGTAGCGCTTTTCGCCGAGCGTGTCGGCGAAGAACGATTCCAGGCCGTCCCGATCGAGGTCGAGCAGGTTGGCCTTGCTGGCAGGTGCGTCGGACACGATGGCCTAGCGGGAATGGACGTCGGTGGCGGGGAAGAAGTACGCGATTTCCACGGCGGCGGTTTCCGCGGCGTCCGACCCGTGCACGGCATTGGCGTCGATCGAGTCGGCGAAGTCGGCACGGATGGTTCCGGCAGCGGCTTCCTTGGGATTCGTCGCGCCCATCAGGTCGCGGTGCCTGAGCACGGCACCCTCGCCTTCCAGGACCGACACCACGACCGGGCCGCTGATCATGAATTCGACCAGCGCCGAGAAGAACGGGCGCTCGCGATGCACGGCGTAGAAGCCCTCGGCCTCGGCGCGCGACAGCCGCTTCATGCGCGCGGCGATGATCTTCAGTCCGGCGTTCTCGAACCGGGAATAGATCTGGCCCACGACGTTCTTGGCGACGGCGTCGGGCTTGATGATGGACAGGGTGCGCTCCAGCGCCATGGATGATCTCCGATACGGTCCGGACCGCATCGCGGTGCCGGGGTGGACAGGGGGAAAACCTGCGGCAGGGCGCGGGTTTAGCTGACAAGGCTAGTGTGATTCTAGCGCATTGCTGACACGGCCTGCACATGCGCCGCGGAGTTTGACCGCGCCATTGCACAGCCCCTATCATCCAAACAAGCGTTTGATTCGTCCGACAGGCAGCCATGGCCACCACCCAGTTCTCCACCAAGGACCGGATCCTCGGAGCGGCCGAAGAACTGTTCGCCCAGAACGGCTTCGTCGGCACCTCGTTGCGGCAGGTGACCTCGCGTGCCGACGTCAACATCGCGGCAGTCAACTACCACTTCGGCAGCAAGGAGAATCTGGTCAACGAAGTGTTCCGCCGGCGGATGGACGACATGAGCCGGCAGCGCCTCGATCGGTTGGCGCGCGCCCAGGCCGACCTCCCCGGCCAGCTCGAACCCGTCCTCGCGGCCTTCGTGGAACCCGCGCTCGCGCTGGCGCTGGACCGTCATGGCGGTGGTGCGTTCATCCGGGTGATCGCGCGCGCGTATGCCGAGAAGAACGAAGGCCTGCGCACGTTCCTGTCCGAACAGTACGGGCATGTCTTGCGCGAGTTCGGGCGTGCGATCGCGGCCTGCGTGCCCCACCTCAGCAAGGAGCAGCTCTACTGGCGGCTCGACTACCTGGCCGGTGCACTGACCTATGCCATGGCGGATTTCGGCCTGATCAAGCGTCCGGCCGGTGTGTCCGAATCCACCCATCGCGCCCGCGCCGCCCAGGAACTGATCGTCTTCGCCAGCGCCGGGTTGCGTGCCTGAGTACCAGCCTGTCGCCTTAATCCTTTCAATACAACGGACTACAGAACATGTCTGAGAAACTACTGGTGCGGCGCGCGGCCGTGCTCGGCGCCGGGGTGATGGGCGCGCAGATCGCGGCCCACCTCACCAACGCCGGCGTGGACACCGTGCTGTTCGACCTGCCGGCCAAGGAGGGCGACCCGAATGGCATCGTCCTCAAGGCGATCGCGGGGTTGGGCAAGCTCAGTCCCTCGCCGGTGGCAGGCCGCGACGTCGCGGCCGCGATCACCCCGGCGAACTACGCGTCCGACCTGGAGCGCCTGCGCGGGTGCGACCTGGTGATCGAGGCCATCGCCGAGCGCATGGACTGGAAGAAGGCGCTGTACGAGCAGATCGCACCGTTCGTGCCGCCGCACGCGATCCTGGCCAGCAACACGTCGGGGCTCGGCATCAACGCCCTCGCGGACGCCCTGCCCGAGGCGCTGAGAAGCCGCTTTCTGGGCGTGCACTTCTTCAATCCGCCGCGTTACATGCATCTTGCCGAACTGATCCCGGCCCGTGGGACCGACAGGGCGGCCGTCGACGCACTGGAGACGTTCCTGACCAGCACGCTGGGCAAGGGTGTCGTGCGCGCCAAGGACACGCCCAACTTCATCGGCAATCGCATCGGGGTGTTCTCGATCCTCGCCACCATCCACCACACCGCCGCGTTCGGCCTCGGATTCGACGAAGTCGACGCGATCACCGGGCCGCTGGTCGGGCGCCCGAAGTCGGCCACCTACCGCACCTCCGACGTGGTCGGCCTGGACACGATGGGCCACGTGATCAAGACGATGGCCGATACGCTGCCGGACGATCCGTGGCATGCCTACTTCGAGTCGCCCGGATGGCTCGAGGCGCTGGTTGCCAGGGGTGCACTGGGTCAGAAGACCGGTGCAGGCGTGTTCCGCAAGGTCGGCAAGGACATCCAGGTGCTGGATACGGCCAGCCTGGACTATCGCCCCGCCGATCGCGTCGCGGCCCCGGACGTGATCGAAATCCTCAAGCTCCGTGATCCGTCGGAGAAGTTCGCACGCCTGCGCGGCAGCGAGCACCCCCAGGCCAGGTTCCTGTGGGCGACCTTCCGCGATCTGTTCCACTACAGCGCCTACCACCTCGCGTCCATCGCCGAGACCGCGCGCGACGTCGACCTGGCGATCCGCTGGGGATACGGATGGTCGCTGGGGCCGTTCGAAAGCTGGCAGGCCGCCGGCTGGAAGACCGTGGCGCAGTGGATCGCCGACGACATCGTGGCCGGCACGGCCATGAGCACCGCTCCCCTGCCCGACTGGGTCTTCGACGGTCGTGAAGGCGTGCATGCCGCCGAGGGCAGCTACAGCCCCGGCAAGGACGCCAAGCTCCCGCGGTCCGTGTTGCCGGTGTACAGGCGCCAGCGCTTCCCGGATCCGCTGCTCGGCGAATCGTCCCCCGCGGGGGACACCGTCTACGAGAACGACGGGATCCGCATGTGGACCGACGGCGACGACGTCGCCGTGGTGTCGTTCAAGACCAAGTTGCACACCGTGTCCGACCATGTGCTCGACGGGCTGCAGGAGGCGATCGGGCGCGCCGAACGCGGGTTCGGCGCGCTGGTGATCTGGCAACCGCGCGAACCGTTCTCGGCTGGCGCCGACCTCGCCGGCGCCTTGGGGTTGCTGCAGAAGGGCGACGTGCGCGGCTTCGAGTGCATGGTGGCCAATTTCCAGGCCACCAGCCAGCGCATCAAGTACGCGCTCGTCCCGGTGGTCGCGGCGGTGCGCGGCCTGGCGCTGGGCGGCGGCTGCGAATTCCAGATGCACAGCGCGCGCACGGTGGCCGGCCTGGAGAGCTACATCGGCCTGGTCGAGGCCGGTGTCGGCCTGTTGCCCGCCGGCGGCGGGCTGAAGGAGCTCGCCGTGCGCGCAGCCAAGGCGGCCGGCCCCGGTGGCGACGTGTTCGCGGAGCTGAAGCGCTGCTTCGAGACCATCGCGATGGGCAAGGTCTCGACCTCGGCGGTGGAGGCGCGCGAGCTCGGCCTGCTGCGCGCCGGCGACCCGGTCGTCTTCAATGCCCATGAACTCCTGCACGTGGCGCGTGGCCAGGCACTGGCGCTCGCCGACGCGGGCTACCGGCCGCCATTGCCGTCGCGCCGCATCGCGGTGGCCGGCGACGTCGGCATCGCGACCTTCAAGATGATGCTGGTCAACATGCTCGAGGGCCGCTTCATCAGCGACTACGACTACGAGATCGGCACGCGCATCGCGACGGTCCTGTGCGGCGGCGCCGTCGACCGCGGGTCGGAGGTCGACGAAGAGTGGCTGCTGCGGCTCGAGCGGGAGCATTTCGTCGAACTGGCCCAGCAGCCGAAGACCCAGGAACGCATCGCCCACATGCTGAAGACCGGCAAGCCGCTCCGCAACTGAGCGACGACAGAGGACATACCGCAATGAGCAAGCAGATCCAGGATGCCTACATCGTCGCCGCCACCCGGACCCCGGTCGGCAAGGCGCCGAAGGGCGTGTTCCGCAATACCCGCCCCGACGACATGCTGGCGCACGTGCTGAGGGCGGTGGTCGCCCAGGCGCCGGGCATCGACGTGTCGAGGATCGACGACGCGATCATCGGCTGCGCGATGCCCGAGGCCGAGCAGGGCATGAACGTTGCGCGCATCGGCGTGCTGCTCGCCGGCCTGCCCGACACCATCGCGGCCCAGACCATCAACCGGTTCTGTTCTTCCGGCCTGCAGGCCGTCGCGCTGGCGGCCGACCAGATCCGGTTGGGGAATGCCGACCTGGTGCTCGCGGGCGGCACGGAGT
>DATINB010000502.1:0-5636 GCA_035474775.1 Luteimonas sp. | reverse complement strand
GCCGGTGGCATGCCGGAACGCGCCGGCGCCGCTCACAGCGTGATCCACCAGCAGTCCAGGTGCCGGCGGATACCGAACGTGGTGCGCGAGGACGCGCCGCTGTCGCCGAGGGTCTGGTCGATGCGCAGCGCCACCGGCGGGCGCCGCGCGGCGAGCTGCGGGTAATAGTCCGGGTCGGGCACCGGCACGTCCGTGGACGGCTGCGCGGCGACCACCACCGGCACCGCGGCGCGCAGCGCGGTGATGTCCACCAGCGGGCGCTGCACGATGGCATCCAGCCGCCCCATCACCGCATAGCCGGTCCGGCTCGACAGGCCCGGCCAGTGGTAGACCGCGCCCAGCCGATTGGCGTCGTGGGCGTCGATCGCGCTGGTGACCTCGAAGATCAGGTCCTGGATGCGCCGTGGGCAACCGCCGCGGTAGGGCGCCATCGGGGTGCCGGGCTGCTGGCGCGGCACGCGCTCGACGGCATCGATCTCCGCGCACTTGCGATCGGTGTAGATGGTGCCACCGTCGGCACTGGTGCAGCGCCGGACCTGGGCCTGCGCGGTCGGTGCCCATGTCGTCGACATCGCTGCCAGCAGGCCGAGCAGGGCCAGCAGGCGACGGGCGGGGACGAGGGCGGGCGGCATCGGCCGAGCGTATCGCCCATGCCCGGGGCGAGGAAGTGCCGACCGGCGGCCTACTGCAGCCGCGACAGCACCGCCTGCGTGGGCCGCGACAGGTTGAGCGTGTAGAAGTGCAGTCCGGGCGCTCCGCCGGCGACCAGCCGTTCGCACATCGACGCCACCACGTCGGCACCGAACGCGCGCACCGCATCGGCGTCGTCGCCGAATGCCTGCATGCGCTTGCCGATCCAGCGCGGGATCTCCGCGCCGCAGGTCTCGGAGAAGCGCCGAAGCTGGGTGAAGTTGGCGATCGGCATGATCCCGGGCACGATCGGGATGTGCACGCCGGCCTTGCGGACGGCATCGACGAAGTGGAAATAGGCGTCGGCGTTGTAGAAGTACTGGGTGATGGCGCCGTCGGCACCGGCATCGACCTTGGCCTTGAAATGGCGCAGGTCGGTGAGTGCGTCATCGGCCTGCGGGTGGGTCTCCGGATAGCAGCCCACTTCGATGTGGAAGGCATCGCCATGCTCGGCGCGGATGAAGGCGATCAGGTCGGCGGCGTGGCGCAGGTCGCCGGGGTGGCCCATGCCGGACGGCAGGTCGCCGCGCAGGGCCACGATGCGGGTGCAACCGAGCGCGCGGTATTCGTGCAGGAGCGCGGCGATCTCGGCACGCGTGCCGCCCACGCACGACAGGTGCGGCGCGGCACTGAGGCCGTGGCCGGCGACCAGCCTGCGGATGGTGTCCGAGGTGTAGCTGAGCGTCGAGCCACCTGCCCCGAACGTGCACGAGACGTATTCGGGCGCGTGCGCCTTGAGCCGCTGCGTGGTGCGGTCCAGTTGGGCGCGCTGCTCGTCGGACTTGGGCGGATAGAACTCGAAGCTGATCGGGAGCATGCCGCACCGGTGCGTGGAGGAGGTCGATAGTCTATCGCTTCATCGCGATGGATGGAGGCAGCTGGTGCCGGCTGCGGCACGGCGCGCGTTGCCCGTATTCTCCGCACATGCCGACCATCCCGATCGTCCCCGAGCGCCACGCACTGCGCGAACGCAACCTGCTCGCACAGGAGGCGGTGGAAACCCGGCAACGGGTCCGGCTGGGCGGCTGGTTCTACGGCATCGCCGCCGTGCTCGCCTTCGGAGTCGCCGGGTTCGAGCCCGGCGACCACCTGCTGGCGGTCGCGGTGACCGGGTCGTTCGTGGTGCTGGCCTTCGCGCGCATGCGCATGCCGCTGCCGCCGTTGCCGGACGCGCATGAATCGCGGCGTTACCTGCGTCGCATGTGGGCGCTGGTGCTGGCCACCACCGCGGCCTGGGGCGCGTTCAGTGCGTGGAGCGCGGTCGCGCAGCGCGACCCGGCGCCGCTCGTGTCCCTGCTGTTCTCGGGCGCGTTCGGCATGGCGCTGGCGCACACGCTGTGCACGCGACGGCTGCCCTCGGCGCTGGCCATCGCGATGGTGATGCTGCCCTCGCTGGTGATGCTGTGGCAGCTGGTCGGCCCGGGCGTCGGCGCGATGTGGATCGTGTACATGGTCTACATGCTGCTGGTGATGGTGCGCAGCCACCGGGAATACCGCGCACGGCTCGAGCTCGAGGAGGACCTGCGGCAGCAGCGCGACCTGTTCGCCACCCAGAGCCGGATCGACGGCCTCACTGCACTGGCCAACCATCGGGACTTCTCCGAGGCGCTGGAACGGGCGGTTGCAGGCGCGGACGAGGTGCAACCGCTGTCCCTCCTGATCATCGACATCGACCATTTCAAGCGCATCAACGACAGCTTCGGGCACATGTCGGGCGATGCCTGCCTGGTCGAGTTCGCGCGCCGGCTGCGCGCATCCTTCGTGGGCGAACGCGAATGCTGCGGCCGCCTCGGTGGCGAGGAGTTCGGGGTGATCCTGCCGTGCGCGGGGCCCGATGCGCGCGCGCGTGCGGAGGCATTCCGCGCCGGCCTGGCGTCCTCGCCCCTCGAGTTCGACGGCATCGTGGAACCGATCACCGTCAGCATCGGCTGCAGCAGTTTCGATCCGGTCCGCCACGCGGACGCGGGCGCCCTCTACCGCGATGCGGATGCGGCGCTGTACCGGGCGAAGGTGGACGGGCGCAATCGCGTGCACCACGTGGCCTGAACGCGCAACGGGCGCCTTGCGGCGCCCGTTCGCGATATCCGCCGCTGTCCGGACGTCGATCAGTAGCGGTAATGCTCCGGCTTGTACGGGCCCGACACGTCGACGCCGAGGTAGGCGGCCTGATCGGCGGTCAGCGTGGTCAGCTTGACGCCGATCTTCTCGAGGTGCAGCCGCGCCACTTCCTCGTCGAGCTTCTTCGGCAGGATGTAGACCTTGGGCTCGTAGGCGTCCTTGTTGGCCCACAGGTCGATCTGCGCCAGGGTCTGGTTGGAGAACGAGTTCGACATCACGAAGCTCGGGTGGCCGGTGGCGCAGCCCAGGTTGACCAGGCGGCCTTCGGCCAGCAGGAAGATCGCGCGACCGTCGGGGAAGGTGTACTTGTCCACCTGCGGCTTGATGTTGAGCTTGACCACGTCCTTGAACGCGTTGAGCGCATCGACCTGGATCTCGTTGTCGAAGTGGCCGATGTTGCAGACGATCGCCTGGTCCTTCATCTGGCTCAGGTGCTCGATGGTCAGCACGTCCTTGTTGCCGGTGGTGGTGACGTAGATGTCGCCACGGCCCAGCGTGGACTCGACGGTGTTGACCTCGAAGCCTTCCATCGACGCCTGCAGGGCGTTGATCGGGTCGATCTCGGTGACCACCACGCGCGCGCCGTACGCCCGCAGGCTGTGCGCCGAGCCCTTGCCGACGTCACCGTAGCCGCAGACCACCGCGACCTTGCCGGCCAGCATCACGTCCATCGCGCGCTTCAGGCCGTCGGCCAGCGACTCGCGGCAGCCATAGAGGTTGTCGAACTTGGACTTGGTGACCGAGTCGTTGACGTTGATCGCGGGCACCAGCAGCGACTTCGCCTCGACCATCTGGTACAGCCGATGCACGCCGGTGGTGGTCTCCTCGGAAACGCCCTTCCAGTCCTTGACCACGGTGGTCCAGTAGCCCGGGCGCTCCTTGGCAACCCGCTTGAGCAGGGCCTTGATCACGCCTTCCTCGTGCGAGGCGGCGGGTTCGTCGACCCAGGTGCTGCCGTTCTCGAGCTCGTAGCCCTTGTGGATCAGCAGGGTCACGTCGCCGCCGTCGTCGACCACCAGCTCCGGGCCGAGGAACTCGCCGGGCGCCTTGCCCGGGAAGCTCAGCGCATCGAGCGTGCAATCCCAGTACTCCTCCAGCGACTCGCCCTTCCACGCGAACACCGGGGTGCCGGTCGCGGCGATCGCGGCGGCGGCGTGGTCCTGGGTGGAAAAGATGTTGCAGGACGCCCAGCGCACGTCGGCGCCGATGTCCTTCAGGGTCTCGATCAGCACGGCGGTCTGGATGGTCATGTGCAGCGACCCGGTCACGCGCACGTTCTTCAGCGGCGCTTCCGACGCGTACTTGTGGCGGATCGACATCAGGCCCGGCATCTCGTGCTCGGCGATGTCGAGTTCCTTGCGGCCCCAGTCGGCCAGGCCGATGTCGGCGATCTTGTAGTCGGCCCGCGGGGCCAGGTTGGTGACGGCATTCATGCGGAATCTCCGGGTAGGCGCGAGTCGTGGACTCGCTGCACCGGGCGCCGTTGCATGGACACTCCGCCGAGCCTGGCCGCCTGCATCGCGGTCGCAGCGCCCCTCGGCGAGGCGGCGGCCATTATATCGCTTTAGCGCGATGAAAGGATGGAGCGGGAACATGTCCAGCCACGGCCACGGCCACGGCCACGGCCTCTTTACGCAACACCCCCGCAGGTCCCGCCCCGCGGCTTGGATGGTGTCGCTTCGGTCGGGCAACAGGCAGCCGTGGTCGGCGTTGGCTCCCGGGGTTTCGAATGTGCACCGGCCGGGCCGCTCCAGTTGCGACCCGACTGAAAAGGGGCGCCGCAGCGCCCCTCTCACCTTGCAGCTGGAATCGCGGGGTTACTTGAGCCCGGCCGCCGCGCGCAGCTCGTCGGCCTTGTCGGTGCGCTCCCACGAGAACGCCGTGGCGGTGTTCTGCACGCCGGCGCCGTCGGTGTAGGTGAACTCGCGCGGCTTGCGGCCGAAGTGGCCGTAGGCGGCGGTCTGCTGGTACATCGGGTGGATCAGGTCGAGCATCTGCAGGATGCCGTACGGACGCAGGTCGAAGTGGCGGCGGATCAGCGCCTCGATCTTGTCGTCGCTGACCTTGCCGGTGCCGAAGGTGGTGACCGAAATGGAGGTGGGGAGCGCCACGCCGATGGCGTAGCTCACCTGCACCTCGCAACGCTCGGCCAGGCCGGCGGCGACCACGTTCTTGGCCACGTAGCGTGCGGCGTACGCGGCCGAGCGATCGACCTTGGACGGATCCTTGCCCGAGAACGCGCCGCCACCGTGGCGCGCCCAGCCGCCGTAGGTGTCGACGATGATCTTGCGGCCGGTCAGGCCGCAGTCGCCCACCGGGCCGCCGATCACGAACTTGCCGGTCGGGTTGATGTGGAACTTGGTGCCCTTGTGCAGCCACTTGGCCGGCAGCACCGGCTTGAGGATCGTCTCGCGCACGGCTTCGACGAGGTCCTTCTGCTTGACGTCGGGATCATGCTGGGTCGACAGCACCACCGCGTCGATGGCGACCGCCTTGCCGTCCTCGTAGCGCAGGGTGACCTGGCTCTTGGCGTCCGGGCGCAGCCACGCCAGCGGCGAGTTCTTCTTCTTGCGGATCTTGGCCTGCTGCTCGACCAGGCGGTGCGACAGGTGGATCGCCGCCGGCATGAAGCTGTCGGTCTCGCGGGTGGCGTAGCCGAACATCAGGCCCTGGTCGCCGGCGCCCTGTTCCTCGGGCTTCTTGCGGTCCACGCCCTGGTTGATGTCCGGCGACTGCTTGCCGATCAGGTTGAGCACGCCGCAGGTGGCGCCGTCGAAGCCGACCTCCGAGGAGTCGTAGCCGATGTCGACGATGACCTTGCGGGTCAG
>DATINB010000501.1:0-17837 GCA_035474775.1 Luteimonas sp. | reverse complement strand
CCCCAGCGCATCGGCTTCGGGATCGGCATCGCCGCCACCGCCTCGGCCAGCACCGCCGGCAGCAGGTCCGCCGTGCGGGCACCCGGGATCACCGCGCGATGCACGAAACGTTCGCCCCTGGCATCGGTGGTGCGCTCGAGTGCGCTCCAGTCGACGCCGGCCTTCTGTGCGAAGCCCTGCAATGCGCGGGTCGGGGCGCCCTCGGCGTCGAGTGCGATGTTCACGTATGGGCCGAGCACCTCCGAGCGTTGCTCGGGTTGCTCGGTCGCGATGCCCGGCAACAGCACGGCCAGCCGGCGCGGCGAATACAGCGGCCTGGCTTCGCCACCGTCGACGAGTACGCCGCGCGCCGAGAGCGCCGCCAGCACGCCGTCCAGCAGCGCGCGTGCCAGCCCCGGCAATGCCTTGACCGGCAACTCCTCGGTGCCGAGTTCGACCAGCAGCGGTTTCATGTTGGTCATGCGGCGACCGCCGCGGCAGGCCGGACGCCCGGGAACCCGAGCTTCTCGCGCTGCGCGAGGTAGGCCTCCGCGACGCCCTGCGACAACCGGCGCACGCGCAGGATGTAGCGCTGGCGTTCGGTCACCGAGATGGCGCGGCGCGCGTCCAGCAGGTTGAAGCAGTGCGAGGCCTTGCACGCCTGCTCGTAGGCGGGCAGCGGCAGGCCGAGTTCGACCAGCTTCAGCGACTCCGCCTCGCAGGCGTCGAAGCGGTGGAACAGCTCGGCCACGTCGGCGTGCTCGAAGTTGTACGCGCTCTGCTCCACCTCGTTCTGGTGGTAGACGTCGCGGTAGGTCACCGGCACGCCGTCGGGGCCGTGCGTCCACACGATGTCGAACACGTTGTCGACGTCCTGCAGGTACATGCACAGGCGCTCGAGGCCATAGGTGATCTCGCCCAGCACGGGGCGGCATTCGATGCCGCCGGCCTGCTGGAAATAGGTGAACTGGGTGACTTCCATGCCGTCCAGCCAGACTTCCCAGCCCAGCCCCCACGCGCCCAGCGTCGGCGATTCCCAGTTGTCCTCGACCAGTCGCAGGTCGTGCACCAGCGGGTCGATGCCGAGCGACTTCAGCGATTCGAAATACAGCTCGACGATGTTGTCCGGGTTGGGTTTCATCGCCACCTGGTACTGGTAGTAGCGCTGCAGGCGGTTGGGGTTCTCGCCGTAGCGGCCGTCGGTGGGGCGACGGCAGGGCTGCACGTAGGCCGCGTTCCACGGCTCCGGGCCCAGCGCGCGCAGGAACGTGGCCGGGTGGAAGGTGCCGGCGCCGACCTCGAGGTCCAGCGGCTGGATCAGCACGCAACCCTGCGCGGCCCAGTAGCTGTTGAGGCGCTGGATGAGTTGCTGGAAGGTGGGTGCGCTCATGCGTGGCGTGCGTCGCAGGGCGGGTTTCGAGGGGGCGCTAGTATAAGCGTCGCCCTCGCGCACCCTGCGCGCCTGCCGGAGCCCGATGGACCCGTTGCGACCCATCCGCGAACGCCTTCCCGGCGAGCGCCCCGTGCTCCCGCACGGCAAGCTGGGCATCGAGCCGGTGCTGGCGGCGCTGGTCGACGACGGCATGGTGGGCGCGGCGGATGCCGAGCGCGCACGCGCGGGTGCCCGGCAGATGCGCGCACTCGACAGCGTGCATCCGCTGGTGCTGCTGTCCAACCTCAAGCTGCCGTCGCTGAAGCCGGTGGGCACCGACCTCAGCCTGGAGCGGCTGACCGAATGGCTGGCGCGCAACGCGGGTCTCGCCTACCTGCGCGTGGACCCGACCAAGGTCGACGTGGCGGCGGTCACCACGCTGATCTCGCACGCGTACGCGCAGCGCCACCGCATCCTGCCGGTGGAGGTCACCGGCGACCGCGCCACCATCGCCACCAGCGAGCCCTTCGACATCGCCTGGTTGCCCGACCTGCAGCGCCTGCTGCGGCGCGAGATCACGCTGGTGGTCGCCAACCCGCTTGAACTCAACCGCTACACGATGGAGTTCTTCGGCGTCACCCGCTCGGTGCGCGGCGCGCGCGACTCGCGCGAGCCCGATGCGGCGCTGCCGAGCTTCGAGCAGCTGGTGGAGCTGGGCCGCGCCGGCGACGTCAACGCCGACGACCACCACATCGTGCACATCGTCGACTGGGTGCTGCAGTACGCCTACGAGCAGCGTGCGTCCGACATCCACCTGGAGCCACGGCGCGAGGCCGGGCGCATCCGCTTCCGCATCGACGGCCTGCTGCACAAGGTGTTCGAACTGCCGGGGCCGGTGATGGTGGGCGTGGTCAGCCGGGTCAAGGTGCTGGGTCGCATGGACCTGGCCGAGCGCCGGCGGCCGCAGGACGGCCGCATCAAGACGCGTTCGCCCGGTGGCCGCGAGGTGGAGATGCGGCTGTCGACCATGCCCACCGCGTTCGGCGAGAAGTGCGTGCTGCGCATTTTCGACCCCGACACCGCGTTCAAGCCGCTGGGCGCGTTGGGCTTCGATGCCACCGAGGCCAGGGCCTGGGACGACCTGGTGCAGCGCCCGCACGGCATCGTGCTGGTCACCGGACCCACCGGTTCCGGCAAGACCACCACGCTGTACTCGACGCTGAAGGGCCTGGCCACGCCGGACCTCAACGTGTGCACGGTGGAGGACCCGATCGAGATGGTGTCGCCGGAGTTCAACCAGATGCAGGTGCACGCGGCGATCGACCTGACCTTCGGCGCCGGCGTACGCACGCTGCTGCGCCAGGACCCGGACATCATCATGATCGGCGAGATCCGCGACCTCGACACCGCGCAGATGGCGGTGCAGGCCTCGCTCACCGGGCACCTGGTGCTGTCGACGCTGCACACCAACGACGCGGCCTCGGCGGTGACCCGCCTGCTCGACCTCGGTCTGCCGCACTACCTGATCGCGTCGACGCTCAACGGGGTGCTGGCGCAGCGGCTGGTGCGCACGCTGTGCCCGCACTGCAAGCAGCCGCGCGCAGTCGCGCCCGACGAATGGGACGCGCTGCTCGGCCCCGGCGCGCGCATCCCGGAGGGCGCGCCGTTCGGCCCGGTGGGCTGCCTGGAGTGCCGCAACACCGGCTACTACGGGCGCGTCGGCCTGTACGAACTGCTGCCGATCACCCCGGCACTGCGCAGCCTGATCCGCGCCGACATGGAGCTGGCGAGGTTCGAGCAGGCCGCTGTCGGCGAGGGCCTGCGCACGCTGCGCATGGCCGGTGCCGAGAAGGTCGCGCAGGGCGTGACCACGGTGGCCGAGGTGGTGTCGGTGCTGCCGCCGCGCAACTGACGGCCGCGCTCAGCGCGGCCACGTGGTTCGCCGGCGGCGCTTCGCCGACAATGCAGCCTCAGCGTCCGAGCCGCGCCCATGCACACGCCAGCCCCGTTCCTGATCGTCCAGACCGGCCAGCCGGTGGCATCCATGCGCCGCCACGGCGGGTTTCCCCAGTGGATCCGCACGGCGGCGGGGTTGCGGCGCGCGGACGCGGTGGCGGTGGACGTCGAATCCGGCGCGCCGTTGCCGGATGGCAGGGACTTCACCGGGGTGATCCTCACCGGCTCCGGCGCGATGGTCACCGAGCGCCGCGACTGGAGCGAGCGCACGGCGGCATGGCTGGCCCAGACCGCGCATGCGGGCGTGCCGGTGTTCGGCATCTGCTACGGCCACCAGCTGCTGGCGCACGCGCTGGGCGGCACGGTCGGGAACAACGCGGCGGGGCGCGAGATGGGCACGGTGTCCCTGTCGCTCGAAGCCGCCGCTGCCCACGACGCGCTGTTCGCAGGCCTGCCGCGGACCCTCCCGGCACAGGCCACCCACGTGCAGAGCGTGCTGCAGCCGCCCGCCGGGGCGACGGTCCTGGCGACCTCCGCCCTGGACGCGTGCCATGCGTTCCGTTGGGGCGACGCGGCCTGGGGCGTGCAGTTCCATCCCGAGTTCAGCCGCACCCACATGCTCGGCTACGTCCGCGCGCGCCGCGACGCGCTGCGCGCGGAGGGCCTGGATGCGCGCCTGATCGAACGCAGCGTGCGCGCCGCACCGGTCGCCCGGCGCGTCCTGCGGCGCTTCGTGGCGGTTGCGCGCGGCGCGCGGGCGACGCCTTGAGGCGTGCGTGTGTCGGGTACGATGACGTCTTCGTGGCGGGGGCCACAGCGCTGCAAGGAAGGGGACGAGGATGACGACACGCGCGATGGGCCCGGGAGCGGGCTGGGACTGGTTGAAGCAGGCGGTCAACCTCGGCAGCCATCGGCCAATGGCCATCTTCGGTGGTGCGGCCCTGGTCTTCGGAGTCGTCGTGGTGGTGGCGCTGGTGCTCGCGCTGCTGCTGGGAACCGCGGTGTCGACGCTGCAGGCAGGCGGCACCGGCTCCATGCTGGCCAGCTTCGCGATCACCATCCCGGTGCTGATGATCATGGCCACCCTGCTGGTCGGCTATCTGCGCCTGCTCGACGCCGTGGAGAACACCCGGGACGCGTCGGCGACGGATGTCTTCGCCGGCTTCTCCGACTGGCCCACGGCACTGCGCATCTTCGGCTTCATGCTGGTCATGACCCTGGTGCAGAACCTGATCCTGGGTGGGCTCGTGGCGGTGCTCGCGCCGGACGTGGGCGCCTGGTACATGCAGGTCCTGCAGAACCCGGCCGGGACGCCGGCGCAGGTGCCCACGCTGCCGCAAGGGTTCGGCATGGTCTTCGCCGTGTTCTGGGTCGTCGGCCTGTTCGGCTACGCGGTGCAGGCGATCGGCCTCGGCCAGATCGCACTGGCGAAGCGCGGCGTGGGCGGGGCGCTGGTCGATGGCCTCTCCGGCGCCGCGAAGAACCTGCTGCCGCTCCTGGTGCTGATGCTGGCGATGATCGCGGCCGCCATCGTGATCGGGCTGGTGCTGCTGCTGCTCCTGTTCGTCGTCGGGCTGCTGGCCAAGGTCGTCGGCACCTGGCTGCTGTTCGTCGTCGGCATCCCGCTGTACCTCGCGGTGGTGATGGCGATGATCGTGGTCTCCTTCGGGGTCATGTACTTCATGTGGCGCGATGTCTGTGCCGGCACCGCTGGGGTGCGTGCCATCCACGACGAGACCCGGCTCGAGCTCTGAGTCCGGGCGGCTACGCGACGGCCCCGATCGTCTCGAGCAGCCGCGCCTGCAGGCTCGCGAGCAGCCAGGCGTGCGCTGCCAGCAGCCCGGCGAACTGCAGGGCCACCCAGGCGCGCGCCCAGGCCGGCAGCGGCCCCGGGGCAGCGGTGCACTCGACGCGTGTGGCACTGGCGATGTCATGCAGGGTGCGGTGTGCGGGCGGCAGCGCGGCCAGGCCGTGGCCGATGTTGAGCGTCAACCAGGACAAGGTGCCGCACAGATGACGCAGCAGCGACCGACCTGGGCGCAGTGGCCGCCCGTGGCTGTCGACCACCTGCAGGCCGAGCGCGCGCTTGCCGGGCGTGGCCTGCCAGGACGAACACTCGAAGGCCAGCGACCACACCAGCCACAGCGCGGCGAACACCGCGAGTGGCGGCAGCACGGCCGCCCAGGCCGCGCTGTCGAGGTCGGCCATCGCCACGCGCATGCCGGGCGCCTGCAGCCAGGCCAGCGCGAGCAGGACCGGCGGGTCACCCGATGCCACGCCCTCCATCAGGCGCTGGGCCAGCTGTCCGGTGAGCGCGTCGAGCGCCACGCCCGCCCTCGCACCGGCCGCCATCGTGCCGGGCAGGGTCAGCGCGAGCGTCGGGAGTGCCACCAGCGCGGCGTCCAGCGTCCAGGCGGCTTCACGGCGCCAGAAGCCGGCCGGCGACATCAGCCGGCTTCGCCCTCGTCAGGGGCGGCCCCGCGCGGTGCCACCATGCGTGCGGTCAGGATGCCGGCTTCGTAGAGCAGGCACATCGGGATCGCCAGCATCAGCTGCGACACGACGTCGGGTGGCGTGATCACCGCGGCCAGGATGAAGATGCCAACCACCGCATAGCCGCGGCCTTCGCGCAGCTGGGCCGGCGTCACCCAGCCCAGCAGCACCAGGATCACCAGCGCCACCGGCAGCTCGAAGCTGATTCCGAAGGCCAGGAAGATCACCAGCACGAAGTCCAGGTACGCGTTGATGTCGGTCATCATCGCCACGCCGTCCGGCGTCACCGCGGTGAGAAACCCGAACACCGACGGCAGCACCACGAAGAACGCGAACGCGCAGCCGGAGTAGAACAGCACCAGCGCCGACAGCAGCAGCGGGAACGCCAGCCGCTTCTCGCGCCGGTACAGCCCGGGGGCGACGAACGCCCATGCCTGGTACAGCAGCCACGGCATGCTCACGATCAACGCCACGAAGAACGCCAGCTTGAGCGGTGCGAAGAAGGGCGAGGCGACTTCCACCGCGATCAACTGCGCGCCGGCCGGCAGTTTGTCGATCAGCGGCTGGGCGAGCAGCCGATAGAGCCGGTTGGCGAATGGCAGCGTGGCGGCCAGCGCGAGGCCCAGCCCGACCAGCCCGCGCAGCAGTCGCGACCGCAGCTCCAGCAGGTGATCGAGCAGATGGCTGTCCGACTCGCCGGGATCAGCGTCGCGGATCATCGGTCTCTGCATCCACGGCGTCCGGCGCGGAGGAGACGGGTGCCTCCGGCGCACGCGCCAGGCCCGCTCCCGGACCGATGGCCTCGTGTGGCCCAGGTCCGCCGTCGCCCGCGGCGTCGACTGGCGCCACCGTCGACGCAGGGCTGGACGGGTCCAGGCCGTGGAGCACCTGGTCGCGCATGCCGCCGAACTCGCGGCGCACCGACTCGCCCGCCGAGCGCGACCGTTCGTCGAGCGCGCGCATGGCCTCGCGCGTCTCCTGCAGGCTCCGCTTCATCTCGTCCGCGGCCAGTTCGCGCTCCAGTTCGCTCTTCACCGAATACCACTGCGCGCGTGCGCGCCGCACCCACAGGCCCGCGAACCGGGTGGCCTTGGGCAACCGTTCGGGCCCGAGCACCACCAGCGCCACGACCGCGATCAGCAGCAGTTCGCTGAAACCCAGATCGAACATGGCTCAGCCCGGGCCGGGGATGCGCGCAGCGGCGTGCGCAGCGCGGCTGCGGCCCGCGGCCCGCCAAGGCCTGTCGGCCCGCACCCCGTCAGCGGCGGATGTCGTCGTCATCGCGGCGCGCGGACACGGAATCGTCCACGCGCTCGTCGCGGCGGGACTGGTCGCCGAGCTGGCCGCCCGGCGCGTCTTCGTCATGCATGCCCTTCTTGAAGCCCTTGACCGCCTCGCCCAGGTCGCGCCCCGCGCCCCGCAGCCGCTTGGTGCCGAAGATCAGCAACACCACGACCAGCACGATGAGCCAATGCCAGATGCTGAAACTGCCCATGTCGCGCTCTCGATGAACCGGGGCGGTCAGAGTATCAAGTCGACCCGCCGCTTGCCGGCATGGCCCGGTCGCGGACTACGGCGTGGAGGGCAGTGGCTCGGCCGTGACCGGCGTATCGGTGACCGGCTGGAAGGGCTGCGGTTGCGCCTCGCCCTGGTCCAGCGGGACCGGCCGGGCCGTGGCGGGCGTCGTGGCCGCAGGTGACCGGCTGGCCGCCGTGGCGGTGGTTCCGCGGTTGCTGCGTGCGCTGGCGGTCGATTCCTCGAGGCGGTCGCGGAAATCGACCACCGCATTCGAAGGCTGCCCGACGGCCCGGCCCTCGAAGATCATCCGCGGCGTGGTGTCACGCCCATAGGCCGCTTCGTTGGCGGCATCGTCGATCGACAGCACCGCACCGTCGAGTGCGACCCCGGCAAACAATCCGCGCGCGCGCGACCACGACCAGATTTCGGCCTTGAGCTCGCCATCGGTAGCGGTGGAGGCGTTGCGCCCCAACGGCCCGGCCGCCACGCCGGCATCCGCGCCCAGCGTGAACTTGCCGTTGACGATGGATTCCAGCCCGCGATCGCTGCGGAAGACCAGCACCACGTCCGCCGACTGCACGCCGGCCTGCAGGCCGATGCTGCCACCGGTGAGCTTGACGAAGCTGGGGTTCGACCAGGTGCCGTCGGCGCCCTTGACCGACATCAGGCCGTGGCCACGGCGGCCGCCGAGCACCAGCCCGGCCTTGATGGTGTCCGGCACGATGACGATGGCGCGACCTTCGTCGAGCAGCTTGTCCGGGATCGCCGACTCCGGGATCGCCTGGATGTCGCTGAGGACCCGCACCGCATTCTGGGCACGCGCATCCTCGGCGGGTCCCGCCAGCGCGGCACCCGCGGCCCCGCACAGAGCCAGCAGGGTGGCGGCGGACAGCGGCGCGAGGCGCGAACGGCGATCGGTCATGGGGTCAGGCTCTCCGGGGACGACGTGATGGCGGGCGTGCAGGCAGTGCAGGCAGTGCAGGCGTTGCGCACGCTAGGCCGGGGGCAATGAACCGGCCATGAGCCGGCGCGCCGCCCGTGCCGATATCCAGCGCACCGCGCGACTGCCATCCTATGTCGATGACAAGCCCCGAATCCTTCGACGCCGTCCTCGTGGTCAACCTCGGCACGCCATCCGCGCCGACCGCACGCGCGGTACGCCGCTACCTGGCCGAGTTCCTGCACGACCACCGGGTGGTGCAGCTGACCCGCTGGCTGTGGTGCCCGCTGTTGCACTTCGTGATCCTGCCGTTGCGCAGCCCGCGCGTCGCGCACAAGTACGCCGAGGTCTGGCTTCCCGACGGTTCTCCGCTCGCGGTCTACACGCGGCGGCTCGCCGAGGCGATGCAGTCGCGCGTCGGTGGCGGCGTCCGGGTGAGCCATGCGATGCGTTATGGCCAGCCGGCGCTGAAGGGCGCAGTGGCCGCGCTGCACGCCGCCGGCGCGCGTCGCGTGCTGGTGCTGCCCCTGTATCCCCAGTACTCCACCACCACCACCGCATCGGTCGGGGACGTCGTCGCGGGCGACGTGGCCGACGGCCATGCGCGCATCGTCGAGGACTACCCGGTCGACCCGGGGTGGGTGGCGGCGATCGCCGCGTCGATCCGCGCGCACTGGTCGGCGCACGGGCGTGGCGAGCGGCTGCTGTTCTCCTTCCACGGCATCCCGCAGCGCCTGGTCGACCAGGGCGACCCGTACGAGGTGCGCTGCCGGCAGAGCGTCGCGGCGATCGTGGCGGCGCTCGGCCTCGACGCGGCCGATTACCTGCTGGCGTTCCAGTCGCGCTTCGGGCGCGAGCAGTGGCTGCAGCCGGCCACCGATGCCACGCTGCGTGCACTGGCCGATGCGGGCATGCGGCGGATCGACGTGGTCTGCCCCGGGTTCGCCGTGGATTGCCTGGAGACGCTCGAGGAGATCAGCTTGCAGAACGCCGAGATCTTCCGTGCGCACGGTGGACAGAGCCTGGCCTACATCCCGTGCCTGAACGATTCGCCGGCCCATGCCGATGCCCTGGCGGCCCTGTCGCGTCGCGCGCTGCAGGCGTGGACCTGATGCAGCCGTTCGTGCTCGACACGCCGCTCGGGCCGGTCGCCGGCCTGCGCCAGGGTGCCGCCGCGACGCGCGCAGGCGGTGCGCCGCGCGTCATGGCGCTGCACGGCTGGCTCGACAACGCCGCCAGCTTCGTGCCGCTGGCGGCGCACCTTCGCGACATCGAGCTGGTCGCGCCGGACCTGCCCGGCCACGGCGCCAGCGTCCATCTGCCGGCGGGCAGCGAGTACTCGTTCGCCGGCGCCATGCACAGCGTGCTGGACGTCGCCGATGCCCTGGGCTGGGACCGCTTCGCGCTGCTCGGTCATTCCATGGGTGCCGGCATCGCCAGCCTGGTGGCCGCGGCATGCCCGCAGCGCGTGGATCGACTGGTGGCGATCGAGGCGCTGGGCGCGCTGGCCGAGACCCCCGAGAACACCGTGCCACGCCTGCGCGATGCCGTGGTCGCCACGCGCGCGCTCGGCGGCAAGGCGCTGCGGGTGTTCCCGGACCTCGAGCCTGCGGTGCGCGCGCGCATGCAGGCAAACGGATTGACCGAACCGGTGGCACGGCTGCTGGTGGAACGCGGCGTGGTCGCGGTCGCGGGTGGCTGGAGCTGGAGCAGCGATCCACGCCTGACCGTGCCGACGATGGTGCGCATGACCGAGGAGCAGGTGACGCACCTCGTGGCGGGGATCGAGTGCCCGACCCGCGTGCTGTATGCCACTCCGGCACAGTCCTACTTTCCGGAGCCGCTGCGCAGCGAGCGCGTGCGCCTGCTGCCGCGTGGAGACTGCACGGTGATCCCCGGCAGCCACCACCTGCACATGGAGGATCCGCTCGCGGTCGCCGAGGCGATCGGCGATTTCTTCCTGCCGGGCTAGGCGACGCGCGCGGACAGCAGCGTGCGCAGCTGTGTCTTGAGGCGTCGCCCGTCGCGGCGGAAGTAGTCGCGCTCCTCGCGCCAGTGCGGACACCGCGCATCCACCTCGCGCCAGAACGCCGGCGAATGATCGGGGCGGATCAGGTGGCAGAGTTCGTGCACCAGCACGTACTCGAACGCCGACGGACGCCCCAGCACCAGCGCCAGGTCGAGCACCATGCCGTCGTCGGGCGCCAGCGAGCCCCACTGCGACGACATGGTCTTGAACGCGACCCGCGACGGGGCGCGCGGCAGGCCGGGCAGGTAGCCCGGCATCCAGCGCCCGAGGTCGGCGCGCGCCTCGCCCTCGTAGAAATCGCGCAGTGCGCGCGTGAGCGCCGCATGGCCGGCACGTGCCGTGTGGCGGAACAGGAGGCCTTCGCCGTCGCGGGCCAGGCAGGTGTAGCGCCCGGTCTCCCAGCGCAGCGCCAGCCAGTCGTCGCGCAGGGGCAGCGTGCAGGTCACGCCCGGGACCAGTGCCGACAACCCGTTGGCGGCATGCGCCCGCACCTGCTCCACGAGCCAGGCGCGGTGCTGTTGCAGGAACCGGGTGCCGGTCACCAGGCTGGCGCGCGACGGCAGCGTCAGTCGCGCGCCGCGTTCATCGATCGACAGGCGCACGCGCCGCGCACGCGGGTCGCGCACGCGCAGCACGTCGATCGTGCTCCCGTCGTCGAGCGCCAGCACCACCACGTCGCGCCGGATCGAGGGTGGCCTGGCGACGGGACGCGGCGGGAACAGCAGGCGGAGCATCGACGGCATGTGCGGATGCTAACCGCGGCGCACGGAGGCGCGACGGATCGCGGACGTGTGCGATGGCATCACCGCGGCCGGATCAGGCATCGACACGCGACAGTCTGAGTGCCGGCTCGAGGATCGCGAACAGGCGCTTGATCTCCCCCGACATCAACGCGAAGCGCGCGTCGAGTTCGGCACGCATGTCGTCGTTGTCGGTCCCTTCCAGCTGGTCGATGGCCCCATCCAGGAACTTCAGCTTGCGCACGACGAGGTCGTCGCCGAGCACGAACGAGACGTGGTCGTCGAGGACCAGCGCCAACCGGGTGACCTGCTTGCCGGCCTCCAGGTGGTGGCCGATCTCCTCCACCTGCAGGTCCTGGCGCTGGCACTTGACCACCGCGCCGCGGTCGTCGGCATCCTTGAGCTCGCACTCCTCGCCGAGGCTGAGCCCCGCCGGCAGCGACTCGCCCGCGATCCAGCCGGTCAGTACCGAGCGTGGCGCCACTTCCGCATTGAGCGGGATGGCCGGGAAACTGCCCAGCGCATGACGGATGTCGGAGACCACCGCTTCGGCCGACTTCCGCGACGAGCTGTCGACGATGCACAGCCCGTTGCCGAGGTCGAGCATGGCGTCGGTGCGCAGCGGCCGCACGAACGCACGCGGCAGCAGCTCGTGCACCAGGTCCTCCTTCATCTGCCGGCGGGCGCGAGCGCCGGGCTTGCGGCCCTGGGACTGCTCGATGTCGGCGAGCTTCTTGGCCAGCAGATCGTTGACGACCACCGAAGGCAGCAGGCGTTCCTCGCCGCCCACGGTGAGCCACAGCGCGTCCTCGACGCGATGGGTGAGGGCCTCGGCATGGGGGCCGAACGGTGACACGAAGCCCCGCGACGACAGGTCCTGCGGACCGACCGGCTTGAGCGGCACCTCCGCCAGGCGGTCATCCAGCTGGGACAGGTCGAGGGTGGTGGGGAAGCGGAACAGGGTGAGGTTTCGGAAGAACATGGAGATCCGTTGCAAGGGGGGCGGGGGACGCGGCACGGCCGTCGGGCAGCGCGTCCGCGTCGAGCGGCCGCACGCGAGGGCAAGGCCGCGAGGGTGGATCCGCGCGTGGCGGGTCGTGGTGCCGAAGCGTGTCGGCCCATTCTAACGGCGCCATCGCGGCGCGCCGCGCGGACCGAGACGACGCCCGCGCCCGGCTGCGTGTAATCTCGCCCGGCATGTCCATCCAGCCTGCCGATCCGGGACGCCTGTCGCACCGCCTGGTGGCGCTGCGGGTGGAACACCGTGACCTGGACGCGGTCATCGCCCGGCTGCAGGCCGACATCGAAGCCGACGAACTCGCCGTCAAGCGACTCAAGAAGCGCAAGCTGCAGCTCAAGGATGCGATCGAGCGCCTGGAGAGCGCGCTGATCCCGAACCAGCCCGCCTGACGCTCGGTGCGGGATACGCGCGCGCAGCGGCGCGGGGTCAGGCTTCGGACGGCGTGGCGGCGACGTCCGGCCTGATCGCTTCCGGGCTCACCTTCTCGATGGTGTGGCGCAGCTCGCGGCCGAGGATCAGCTTGGCGTCCTTGGCCCAGGTGTCGAGGCGCTCGTCGTAGACCAGCTTGCTGTTCTGGTCGAGCCGCATCAGGCCCAGCTCGCGCAGCTTCTGGATGAAACCGCGGAACAGCGACTTGTCGAAGAACTCCGGCGCCGCCGGCGCGTACAGCAGCGACAGCCGTTGCGCGGCCAGCTGGCACAGGCTCTCCAGTTCGCCCGCGCCCAGCGTGCCCGGGCCGTTCTTGGCCAGCACGGAGATGGCGATGTAGTAGCGCTCGAAGGCCTGTTGCAGCGGATGTCCCAGCGCGCGCAGGCGGAACACCTCGTCGCTCTGCCCGGCATTGCGTGCCAGGACGCCGTCGTCGTCGCCGACCACCTGCAGCAGCCCTTCGCGCACGAACACGTCGATGGTGCGGTCGATGCGCTCGGCGAACCCGTGCTCGTCCCAGGGCAGGAACAGCTCGCCCTGCAGGAACGGGTACATCGCGCGCCCGATGCGCAGGAGGCCCTCGCGCGACATCCGGCGGTTGTGCAGGAAGCAGCAGGCGATCCACGCCGAGGCCGTGAACAGGTGCACCACGTTGTTGCGGAAGTAGCTCAGCAGCACCGCGTTGTCGGCGTCGACGCCGAGCACGTCGCCGAGCGGGTGCGCGGTGCGCGACAGCACGCCGATCTCCTCGCCATGGGCCACGATCTGCGCGGGGGTGTGCGGCGTGACCGTGACAAGGTCGCTGTAGGGCACCTCCGACAACAGGATCTTCGACAGCGCGATCTGCGCCAGCAGGTCCGCTTCGCCCATCGCGTGCTTGGGGGTCGACAACAGCGCCAGCGCCAGCAGGTTGATCGGGTTGACGTCGGCGGCACGGTTGATGTCCACCTGGATGCGCTCGGCGATGCGGTCCACGGTGTCGCCGAGCCATGCCGGCTTGTCGTCCTCGTCGAGCGCCTCGCCGTTCCACTCCGCCGCATGCAGCGCCAGCATGTCGCGCAGCGGGATCGGCGCGCCGAAGTTCACCACCACCTGGCCGTAGTTCTTGCGCAGCACCTGCGGAATGCTCCACAGCAGGGCCCAGATCGACTCCTTCGCCTTCGGCTTGCCGGACAGCTCGTCGAGGTAGCTGGTGCCCTCCATCAGCTTCTCGTAGCCGATGTACACCGGCTGGAACAGCACCGGCCGCGTCGGCTGGCGCAGGAACGCGCGCACCGTCATCGCCACCATCCCGCCCTTGGGCTGCAGCAGGCGGCCGGTGCGCGAGCGCCCGCCCTCGATGAAGTATTCGATCGAATAGCCGCCGGCGACCAGCTGCGCCACGTACTCCGTGAACACCGCCGAGTACAGCGCATTGCCGCGGAAGCTGCGGCGGATGAAGAACGCGCCGCCGCGGCGCAGCAGGGTGCCGATCACCGGCAGGTTGAGGTTGATGCCCGCGGCGATGTGCGGCGGCACGATGCCACGCGAATACAGCACGTACGACAGCAGCAGGTAGTCCATGTGGCTGCGGTGGCAGGGCACGTAGACGATCTCGTTGCCAGGCGCGATCGATTTCAGGTTGTCGAGGTGGTGGACCAGCACGCCGCGGAAGATGCGGTTCCAGACCGTGGTCAGCAGGAAGCTGGCCGAGCGGACCGCCGGGTGCGAATAGTCGGCGGCGATCTCGTAGGCGTAGGCATGTGCCTTCTTCCACGCCTCGATGCGCGCCTTCTCGGTGCCGCCCCCGCCGTCCCGACGGCCCTGGTCGGCGATCGCCTCCTTGACCGGGGCCGACGACAGCACCTTGTCGACCAGCAGCCGGCGGGTCGACAGGTCGGGCCCGATCACCGCTTCGCGGATGCGGTTGAAGTGCGTGCGCAGCACCCGCGACAACTTGCGGACGGTGCGTTCCGGCGGCAGGTCCTCCGCGATGACGGCGCGCACGTCGACGGCGGTGGAGAACTGCACGAAGGTGTCGCGGCCGTTCAGCAGGATGGCGAGCACGCGGCGGAAGCGGCCGACCAGCGTCCAGTTCTCCGAGAACAGCACCGAGAACCAGCCGCTGTTCTTTTCCGGTGCGCGACCCACGAAGATCGACACCGGGACCAGCTGCACGTCGAGCGCGGGATCCAGGCGATGCGCCTCCAGCAGGCGCGCCAGCGAATCGGAGTGGCTCTTCTTGGGCGGCGGCTTCCGGTTGGTCGCGATCTGCGTCGCCATCGCGAGCGTGGTGCCGACGTTGCGCCGCGACAGCGCCACGTACGCACGCTTCCGCCCCAGCGGGTCACCCGGCAAGGGATGCAGCGGCGACGGCATCCCGGCCTGACGGCAGGCACGGTCGAGGATCAGCGCGTTGGACAGGCCGTAGTCCTCGAGCACATAGCAGACCGGGCGACTGTCGATGCCCTGGCCCGGCGTGTGCGGTTCGATCCGCAGCGCGATCCAGGGCGCCATCACCCGCCCCAGCAGACGCGCCCACCAGGGTCGCTGCCTGCGCGCGGTACCCCGTTGCAGGCGTGGCGTGCCCTCCGGCTGCTCGCCGGGCGCCGGCCCGGGTCCGGTGGAGGGGCGCTCGGGCGGGGCGGGGTCGAACAGCGTGGGTTGCGTGGGCATCGCCGGCATTATGCAGAAGCGGCCGGGTCAGCCCGCCCGGCCGCCATCGGCGCGCGGCCGGCGCGCGTTGCCGGTGGCCGCCGGCGCCCGGCCGGCCGCTGCCACGGCGGCCTCGGCGTGGCGCATGAAATCGCTGAGGTACCAGCGGCCGTCGTGGCGCTCGAGGTCCACCAGCGCATCGATGGGGGTGCCGGCGAACTGGTAGCGCAGCCGTACCTGCGCGCGGTCACCGGTCTGGACCTGGAGCGTGGCCTGCATCGCGGCGAGGTCGCGGTCCAGGCGCAGGCCGTAATCGGCCAGCACGGCCTTCAGCGTGGTGACGAACGGTTGCAGCTGGCGCAGGCTGCCCGTCATCCCGGCGCGGGCCAGGTCGGCATCGCTGCGCAACCGGGTGGCGCGCGCCGCGCGGGCGAGGCGTGCGATCGCGCGTGCCGCGCGCGTGCGGTCGGAAAGGGGCGCGCGTGCCGCCCATACGCTGGCCGCGGTCATCAGCTGCGCGTAGTGCTCGCGCTCGGCGGTGCTGTACCGGTTGTCGCCCTGCAGGTACTGCACCCCGAACTGGCCCAGGGCTGTCGATGCGGCGCGGATCTCGGCATCCGCACCGGCAAACTCGCGCTCGAACGTGCCACGCAGTGCGGCCTCGGCGCCGGGTCGCGACAGCGTGGCGAGGATGTCCGGCAGGCGCTGGTGGACGGGCAGTTCCTCGAGCGGCCAGCGACTGCCATTGCGCCACGCGACGACCAGCTGGGCGTGCAGCGCCGGTGGCACCGCCGCCCGCGCGAAGGCCGCCAGATCGTCGTCACGGAGGTGGCGCGTGAGCAGCAGCACCGCCTGCGCGGGGCGGTCAGAGGCCGCAGCGCCCGTGTCGGACGGCCCCCGTGGCTGGCACGCGGCAGCCACCAGGGCGACGAGCAGCAGTCCCGGCAGCAGCAGTTGACGCATGGGCATGCGACGGATCCGGGCGGCGGGGCTGTCCGCATGGTGGCTGCAGTGGCGCATGGGTACAAGCGCGTGGTGCCCGGGATCGATCGCGCTCAGAGATCGCGGACCACCCAGTCCGGGGCATCGGCCGATCGCGCATCCAGCGCGGCCTGGGCCACCTGGTCGGGCGTCAGGCCGGCCTTCCACGCCGAGGCGATGGCCGCCAGCCGCTCGCGGGTCGCACGGGTGTAGGCCCCTTCCAGTTCGTTCTGGGCATCGGCGGCGAGCTTCTGCGGATACAGCGCGCGCGCGGTGTCGCTCTGGTTCAGCAGCTCGATCAGCCGCGACAGGCTGGTGCGGAAGGTGCTGGCGGACAATGCGGTGCGCTGCGTGCGCTGCAGGTGCCAGACGGTGAGGTACTCGACCGGCCCCAGCAGCCGTCGCGGCGTGGCGCCGAAGAAGTGGCCGGAAAACGCGCTGGCGTTGACCGGGCCGGCCTGGTCGGGCAACTGCGTGGCACCCCAGGAACTGAGTGCACCGCCGAGGAGGTCCATCCGCCGCAGGGCCGTGCCGAAGGTGTCCGCGAGCAGGCTCTTGGCCCGGGTGTCTTCGCTTTCCGCCACCACGCCCAGCAGGCGCAGGAACAGCGGATAGCGATCCTCACCCAGCCGGCGCACCAGGCGCTTGAGCACGGTGAGGCGGTATTCGGGGTCCGAATGGGCAGCCAATGCCGAGACCAGTCGGTCGGCAGCGGCCCGCAGGGCCTCGGGTGACGGGGATGCGGCACTCATCGGCTGCATTGTGGCGGCAGATGGCCGCCAGGGCATTCAGCCCGGGCGGCGCCGGAGAATCCGTCAGGCGAGGGCGTCGAGAACGGCGTCGGCGGCGTGGTCCGCTGCCTGCGCCAGATCCATCGCCCCCAGCTGGGCCTCGAATCCGAGATCACCGGCCAGCATGCGCGCGCCGAACCCGCTGGCATCCCACGCCCCGGCATTGAGGATGTCCTCGCCGGCATCGGTTTCAGAGCCGCGCGCATCATCCGCTGGCGTCGGTACACCCGCGACCGCTTCGAGATCGCCACCCTGCTGCCGGCGCAGATCGTCGAGCGGCTGCCCGCCGATCCGGTCGAGGCCGGACAGGTTGAGGCGGGTATCGGGACCGATACTGCTCATGACGTGCGGCGCGTTCCAACAGGCCGGGATGCGGCGATGTCAGAAATGTTACCCGGCCCTGCCCGGGGTGCCATCTCGGGATGACCCTAGATGGGTGGCCTGCCGCCGGGGGGATTCAGCACCCGTGCAGTCCGGCGCCGCGGAGCCACGCGGCATACTAACCCGCCCGGCTGACCGAGCCCACATGGCCGACAAGGACCAAGGCGCCGACAAGACCGAGCAGCCGACCTCCAAGAAGCTGCGCGATGCCCGCAAGGAAGGCAACGTCGCCAAGAGCAAGGACCTGACCAGCACGGTGGTGGTGCTGGGCTGGCTGCTGATGGGCTGGCTGATGATGGGGTTCATGTACGGCCGCCTGAAGCTGCTGTTCGACAAGTGCCTGGCCGCCATGCAGCAACCGTTCGAGATCGCGGTCGCGGAGATGGGGTCGCTGGCCTTCGAAACCTTGCTCTGGCTGTCGTTGCCGTTCCTGGCGATGGCGTTCTCGGTCGCCCTGCTGGTCGAGTTCCTGCAGGTCGGTCCGGTGCTCACGTTCAAGAAGATCATCCCCAACGTCGGCCAGCTGAATCCGGTCGAGGGGCTGAAGAAGATGTTCACCATGGACAATCTGGT
>DATINB010000500.1:0-3162 GCA_035474775.1 Luteimonas sp. | reverse complement strand
CGGGCAGGCGGTTCATCTCCTTGATGCCGCCCAGCGAGGCCAGCAGCTTGTCGCGCTCGCGGCGCAGGCCCAGCACCTCGTGCTTGACCAGCTTCTCGAAGCTGCCGTCGGTCTCGCCGGCTTCAAGGGTCTTCAGGCGCGACACCGACTGCTTGACGGTGCGGAAGTTGGTGAGCGTGCCGCCCAGCCAGCGCTGGGTCATGAACGGCATGCCGCAGCGCTCGGCTTCTTCCTTGATCGGGTCGCGCGCGCTGCGCTTGGTGCCGATGAACAGGATCATGCCGCGGCGCTGGGCGATGCCGGAGATGAAGTTCATGGCGTCCTGGAACAGCGGGACGGTCTTCTCGAGGTTGATGATGTGGATCTTGCCGCGGGCGCCGAAGATGTACGGCGCCATCTTCGGGTTCCAGTAACGCGTCTGGTGGCCGAAATGGACGCCGGCTTCCAGCATCTGGCGCATGGTGACCTGGGACATGGGTGACTCCTGGAATGGAACCCGCCGCCTCCGGATGGGGTAGGGCGGTCGCCTCCGCATGCGCAGGCAGGGTTCCGGGGTTGGGCCTCCCTGGCGCGTCCATGTCCGAACCCCTTGCGAGGCACCCCGGCATGGCATGTGGCGTCAGGTGTGGATTCGCCGGTGCGCCCGGCGTGGGCGGCTGCGTGGGACGGGCCCGGGCAGCCGGCGGAGTTTAGCGGCGCGGCGCCGCGGCTGCAAGGAATGCCCGCCACGGGCGGGCCGGATCGGCGATAATGGAACGATGACGATCACCACCAAGACCCCTGCCGAGATCGAGAAGATGCGCGTCGCCGGCCACCTGGCCGCCGAAGTGCTGCAGATGATCGCCCCGCACGTGGTCGCCGGCGCCACCACCGAGGACCTCGACCGCATCTGCCACGAGCACATCGTCCAGGTGCAGCAGGCCACGCCGGCCAACGTCGGCTACAAGGGGTACACCAAGACCATCTGCGCATCGGTCAACAACGTCATCTGCCATGGCATCCCCAACGCCGGCAAGGTGCTCAAGGACGGGGATATCGTCAACATCGACGTCACGGTGATCAAGGACGGCTGGCACGGCGACACCAGCCGCATGTACTACGTCGGCACGCCCTCGGTGATGGCGAGGCGCCTGGTCGAGGTGACCCGCGAAGCCATGTTCCGTGGCATCCGGGCCGTGCGTCCCGGGGCCACCCTGGGCGACATCGGCCATGCCATCCAGAGCTACGCGGAGAGCGAGCGCTTCAGCGTGGTGCGCGAGTACTGCGGCCACGGCATCGGCCGGGTCTACCACGAAGAACCGCAGGTCCTGCATTACGGCCGCCCCGGCGAAGGCGTGGTGCTGGAGGAAGGGATGACCTTCACCATCGAACCGATGATCAACGAAGGCGTCCGCCATACGCGGGTCTTGCCGGACGGCTGGACCGTGGTCACCAAGGACCGCAAGCTATCGGCGCAGTGGGAGCACATGGTGGCGGTGACCGCAGACGGCGTCGACGTGCTCACCCGACTGCCCGGCGACGACAACGACATCTGAACGTGACCCGGGGCGAGCTGCCTGAGGCGGTGACCGCCCGCTCGAGCGCGACCACCGCGGACGATTGGGCGCTGCAGGCGCGCGCACGGCTCGCGGCCACCGATGCCGCGCTCGCGACGCGCTTCGATGGCGGCGAGCCGGCCACGCGACTGGTGGCCGCGCGCGCCGCGGCCGCCGACGCGCTGATCATCGAAGCCTGGACGCGATGCGTCGGCAGCGCAGGCACCGCTTCGCTGTTCGCGGTCGGCGGCTATGGGCGTGGTGAACTGTTCCCGCATTCGGACATCGACCTGCTGGTGCTGGCGGACGACGGCGCGCAGGGTGAACTGCGTGGGGCGCTGGGATGTTTCTTCGCGCTGCTGTGGGACGCCGGCCTGCCGGCCAGCCACGCGGTGCGCTCGCCGGCGCAGTGCACCGAAGCCGCGGCCGACCAGACCGTGCTGACCGCGCTGATCGAAAGCCGCCCGCTGCATGCCGGCCCTTCCGCATGCGCGGCGCTGGCCGATGCCGTGGATGCCCACAGGACCTGGCCGCCCCAGGCCTACTTCGGCGCGAAGGTCGCCGAGCGGCGTGCGCGCCATGCGCGCTACGGCGACACCGCCGACAACCTGGAGCCCAACATCAAGGATGGGCCGGGCGGCCTGCGCGACCTGCAGATGCTCGGCTGGATCGCCCTGCGCAGCTTCGGCGTCCGCGACCTCGACGCGCTGGTCGACCTGGGGCGTCTGGGCGCCGACGAAGCGGTGGCGCTGGCCCGGGAGCGCGAAGCCCTGTCACGGCTGCGCTTCGGGCTGCACCTGGTGGCACGCCGTGGCGACGACCGCCTGCGCTTCGACCACCAGAAGGCGTTGGCCAGCCGCCTGGGCTTCGGCGATTCCGTGGATGCGCTGGCTGTCGAGACCATGATGCAGGGCTTCTACCGCAGTGCCGCCGTGGTGCTGCGCATCAACGAGCGGTTGCAACAGCGCTTCGAGGAGCATTTCGACGGCGCGGCGGTGGCGGTTCCGGTCGACGACCGCTTCGAGCTCCGACGCGGCTACCTGGCCGCCCGCATGGCGCACTGGCCGGCCCCCGGCACCGGCGACGTGTTCGCGCTGTTCGCGGCCTGGGCTGCGCTTCCGGACGTCCGCAGCCTGCATTCCCAGACCGCGCGAGCGCTGGCCGAGGCCCTGCCGGACATCCCGCCCTACGCCGACGCCCCGGTGGCGCAGCGCGACGCCTTCGTCGCCCTGCTGCGCGGACCGGACCCGGTCCCCACGCTGGAGCGCATGGCGCGTCTCGGGGTGCTGGCGCGGTGGGTCCCGGCATTCGCACAGGTGTCGGGGCGGATGCAGTTCGACCTGTTCCATGTCTACACGGTGGACCAGCACACGCTGGCGGTGCTGCGCAATCTGGCGGCATTCGCCAGTGGTGAGGCCGACCCGCGCTTCGCGCTGGCGCACGAGGTGTGGCCGGGGCTGCGCAAGCCCGAGCTGTTGCTGCTGGCGGCACTGTTCCACGACATCGCCAAAGGTCGCGGCGGCGACCATGCCGAACTCGGTGCGGACGATGCGCGCGCGTTCTGCCAGGCACACGCATTCGGAGAGGCCGACACGGCGCTGGTGGAGTGGCTGGTGCGCCGCCACCT
>DATINB010000499.1:0-1917 GCA_035474775.1 Luteimonas sp. | reverse complement strand
CCGACGCGTTGCGCGCCTACATGGGCGGCGCCGTCGCCATCGCCTGAGCGGTCCCCGGGGGCGGGCCCGCCCCGTCAGGCACGCAGGGCAAGGTGGTTCAGGCCGCGGCGCGCAGGACGACCGGGATCGCCGCCATCGCCTGCGCCAGTGCAGCCTGGCGGTGCGCAGGCGACGAGGCGATCCCCTCGGCACGGATGAAGCTGACATCGGTCAAGCCCACGAAGGCGAGCACCGTACGCAGGTAGGGTTCGACGAAATCCTCCGGGCCACCGGCGTGCACGCCGCCGCTGGCGATCGCCACGACCACCCTGCGCCCGCCGAGCATGCCCTCCGGACCCGCCGCGGTGTACCGGAAGGTCGCCCCGGCCACCGTGATCCGGTCGATCCAGGCCTTGAGCGCCGTGGGTACCGAGAAGTTGTACATGGGCGCGCCGATCACGATCACGTCCGCGGCCTGCACCTGCGCCAGGATGCGCGCCGCGTCGGCGTCCGCAGCCGGATCGGCACCGGCGAGTGTCCGGCTGCTGACCGGTGCCACCGGATCCGCATCCAGGTCGCGGTAGTCGACCACGGTTCCGGGCACGGCATCCTGCCAGCGCGCGGCGATGGCGGCCGTCAGCACGCGCGTCACGGAGCGGGCGCCCAGGGCGCTGGAATCGATCTGCAGCAGGCGCATTGGCAATGCCTCGTATGGCGGCGGTGCCGCGAAGGGTGGCAGCGTAGACTGTTGCACCCATGGGATAAAGATGATGCAATGCGATTCATCGTTCCATTGAAGGTGGATCATGCAGGATCTCAACGATCTCTACTATTTTGCGATGGTGGTCGACCACGGGGGCTTTGCGGCCGCGGAGCGCGCGCTCGGCATTCCCAAGTCGCGCCTCAGCCGTCGCATCAGCCAGCTCGAGACCGATCTCGGGGTGCGCCTGCTGCAGCGCTCCACGCGCCGCTTCGCGGTCACCGACGTGGGCCAGAGCGTGCACCGGCATGCGCAATCGATGCTGGCCGAGGCCACCGCGGCCAAGGAGGTGGTCGATCGCCTCAGTGCCGAGCCACGCGGGCTGGTGCGCGCCAGCGTGCCAGTCGGCCTCGCCCAGCAGCAGATGCCGCAGCTGCTGCCCGAGTTCCTCGAACGCTATCCGCAGGTGCGCGTGCAGCTGCATGTCAGCAACCGGCGCGTCGACGTGATCAACGAAGGGTTCGATGTCGCGATCCGCGTGCGCAACACGCTCGACGACGACGGCAGCCTGGTGATGCGCAGTTTCGGCGAGATCCAGGAGCTGCTGGTCGCCAGCCCCGCTTATCTCGACCGCGCCGGCCGACCGGTGGATCCATCCGACCTCCTGACGCACACCACCATGACCATGGGCGAGGACGAGGTGCGGCAGCGCTGGGACTTGCAGGGCAGCGACGGCGAAGTGTGGCGTGTCGACCTCAAGCCACGCGTGGCCGGCTTCGACTTCCCGATGTTGATGGCGCTCGCGCGCCAGGGCCTGGGGATCACCATGCTCCCCGAGACCCTGTGCGCCGATGCCGTGCGCAGCGGCGAACTCGAAGTGGTGCTTCCGCGCTGGCGGCTGCCCATGGGCATCGCGCACCTCGTCTTCGCGTCGCGTCGCGGGCTGTTGCCCGCGGTGCGCGTCTTCATCGACTTCCTGGCCGAGAAGCTGCCGCCGCTCATCGAGTCGTCGCGGCTGGATTGCCAGAACTGCCCGGGTGCGGGCGATCTGCATGCGCGGCGGATGCCGGCGATCACTGTCCCGCGCGCACTGCCCGCATCCGGTGCCCATGCCACAATGCGCTGACCGTGCGGCACGGCGGCGCGGGGAACGACTGCCGGCGTGCCGCGCGTCGCCAGCCAGTCCACATCCGGAGAGATGGCCGAGTGGTTTAAGGCAGCGGTCTTGAAAACCGCCG
>DATINB010000498.1:0-15569 GCA_035474775.1 Luteimonas sp. | reverse complement strand
GCGTAGAACAGCGCGTTCTCGATCCCGGCGAAACCCGTGCCCTTGCCGCGCTTGATCACGACGACGTTTTTGGCGTCGACGACGTCCAGGATCGGCATGCCATAGATCGGCGAGGCCGGATCGGTCTTCGCCACCGGGTTGACCACGTCGTTGGCGCCGATGACGAGCGCGACGTCGGTATTGCGGAATTCCGGGTTGATGTCGTCCATGTCGGCGATCAGGTCGTAGGGCACCCCGGCTTCTGCAAGGAGCACGTTCATGTGGCCGGGCATGCGTCCGGCGACCGGATGGATGGCGAACCTCACCTTGACGCCGCGTTCGATCAGCTTCTGCGTCAGTTCCCAGATCTTGTGCTGCGCCTGCGCGACGGCCATGCCGTAGCCCGGAACGATCACCACGCGCTGCGCGTAGGCCATCATCGCCGCCACGTCGCCGGCCTCGATCGGCTTCTGCGTGCCCGAGATTTCCTGCGCCTGTCCGCTGGCGCCGAAGTTGGAGAACAGCACGCTCTTGATCGACCGGTTCATGGCCTTGGCCATCAGGCGCGTGAGCAGCATGCCCGCCGCGCCGACCATCATGCCGGCAATGATGAGGGCCTGGTTGCCGAGCACGTAGCCCTCGAACGCCACCGCCAGACCGGTCAACGCGTTGTACAGGGAGATCACCACCGGCATGTCGGCACCGCCGATCGGCAGCGTCATCAGCACGCCCAGCGCCAGCGCCGCGACGAAGAACGCAACCACGACCGGCACGCCGAGGGAATGCACCACCATTCCGCCCAGCACGACCGCGGCGACGAACACCGCCAGGTTGAACACCTGCTGGCCCGGGAAGGTGTAGCGCTTGTCCATGCGGCCATCGAGCTTGGCCCAGGCGATGACCGAACCGGACAGGGAAACCGCACCGATCAACGCGCCGACCACGCCGAGCACCAGCGTCACCTGCGATGGCGCCGCGCCGGCAGCCGAAAAGCGCAGCAGTTCAACGGCGCCGATCGCGGCTGCCGAGCCGCCGCCCATGCCGTTGTACAGCGCGACCATCTGCGGCATGTCGGTGATGGCGACCTTCTTGCCGGAGATCCACGCCGCGGCCGTGCCGATGGCGATCGCCACCAGCATCAAGGCGATGTTGTGCAGGCCCGGCAGGAAGAACGTCGCCGTCGTGGCGAGCACCATGCCGACTCCGGCCCAGCGGATGCCGCTGCGCGCGGTCATCGGCGATGCCATGCGCTGCAGGCCGAGGAGGAACAGCGTGGCCGCGACCAGGTAGCTGGCCTTGACCAGCAGGGTCAGCCACTCCACCCCGCTCACGCCTGGCCGCCGGGCACGTCGACGCCGGACGCCGCTGGCTGGGCAGGCGCGCGGGACGCCGGACCTGCGCTGGACTCCGGCTTGCGGCCGGACTTGAACATGTCGAGCATGCGCTCGGTGACCACGTAACCGCCGGCGGCGTTCCCGGCCCCCATCAATACGGCAAGGAATCCGATCGCCTTCTCGAGGGTGGTATCGGCGTGCCCCAACACCACCATCGCGCCGATCAGCACGATGCCGTGGATGAAATTCGAGCCCGACATCAGCGGGGTGTGCAGGATGACCGGCACCCGCGAGATGATCACGTGGCCGGCGATGGCCGCGAGCATGAAGATGTACAGCGCTACGAAGCCGTCGGTCATGCGGGTGCTCCCGGAGGTCAGCGGCATCATAACCACTCCCCGGGCGCCGCCGTCCGCGTGTCAACCGGGGCCACCCCGGCGCGTTGACAGCCCATTCCCCCCACGGACCCCGGTGATGGATGGTGGCGTCCCGCCGCGCGAAACCGCCGGCCCCGTGCCTATGCTGCAGCCGATGAGACCGGAAGCCGCCGCGTTGGACACGAGTCCCGCCCCTGCCACGGGGGCGGACAGCCTGGACGGGTTCCTGGACGCGATTTCCGCGCGTGCCTTCCGGTTCGCCGAGTCCGGCCTTCGCCATCGCGAGGACGCGCTGGATGCCGTGCAGGACGCGATGCTGAAGATGCTCCGCTACCGGGATCGGCCCGCTGACGAGTGGACGCCGCTGTTCTGGACCATCCTGCGCAGCCGCATCGTCGACGTACGGCGCCGGCGCACGTTCCGGCTGGGCTGGCTGACCGCCGCCGATGCCGGCGACCGCCCGGAGACCGTCGAGTGGGCCGATGACGGACCGGACCCCGCCCGCGCCCAGGAAGGACGCGAGGCCTACGCCCTGTTCGTGCAGGCATTGCGCGCCTTGCCGCGGCGGCAACGCGAAGCCTTTTCGCTGCGCGTGCTCGAAGACCTGGACGTGGCCACCACGGCACGGGTGATGGGCTGCAGCGAGGGCTCGGTCAAGACACATCTGTCGCGCGCACGCGCGGCCTTGCAGATCCGACTGGAGGATGTCCGATGAACCGAGCCACCCACGAGCACGACGTCGACGCCCGCGCGCGCGCGCTCCACGGACGGGCCGTGCATCAGGTCCCGGTACGCACCTTGCGCGCGCTGCGCGCGCGGCGCAACGCGATGGCTCCGGCCGCGTGGTCTCCGTCGCGCCTGGCATGGCCGATGGCCGGCGCGTTCGCGGCGCTGGCCGCCGTGGCCGTGGTCCTGCTGCAGGCGGGTGGCAGCGTGCCAGCACCTGCTGGTGTGGCTCACCGGGTGGCCATGGTCGCGGCGCCGGTGCCGGACGGCGACGCAGACGGCGACGCCTACGCTGCGCTCGACGAAGATCCCGACCTGTACCTCTGGCTGGCGTCGCAGGACGCCCAGCCGCTTGCAATGGAGTGACGCGATGCGACCCCTACGGACCCTCCTGCCGATCGTGCTGCTGCTGGCAGCGAGCGCGACCCGACTCCACGCCGAGCCCGGCACCCAGGCCCCGGGAGCCGGCCTGCCGGCCTGGGACCAGCTCAGCGCGCAGCAGCGCGAGATGCTGGTGGCGCCGGTGCGGGCACGCTGGGACGCGAACCCGGATGAGCGCGCGCGGCTGCTCGAACATGCCCGGCGATGGCAGTCGATGACGCCCGAGGAACGCAATCGCGCACGCAAGGGACTGCGTCGCTGGGAGGGGATGAGCCCGGAAACACGGCAGCAGATGCGCGCCTTGCACGGACGCCTGCGCACCCTGCCGGAGAGCGAGCGCACGGCGCTTCGCGAGCGTTGGAAGACGATGACGCCGGCGCAGCGCGCGGACTGGGCGAACGCCAACCCGGCGCCTGCTGAATCCCGTGACCACGGCGGCAAGGGCCATCGCTGAGACGACGCCCGGCCCCTGACCGGCCTCCCCGGCGGGCGGTCAGCTGCGGTCGGGCCAGACGGTCCGGGCCAGCAGCTCGTCGTTCCAGTCGAACGCCAGGGCTCCGTCGCGGACCAGCAAAGAAACGAAATTGAACACGTTGCGCGCGTACATCTCGCTCGCGTGCAACGCACCCTGGCTGGCCAGGTCCAACGGACCGGCGACCACCACCCCGGCATGGTCCTGCGTCTCGCCGGGGCGGGTCAGTTCGCAGTTGCCGCCGGTTTCCGCGGCGAGGTCGACGATCACGCTGCCGGCCTTCATGCCGGCCAGCATCGATGCGGTGATGATCTTCGGCGCCGGGCGTCCGGGCACCGCGGCCGTGCACACGATCACGTCGATCACGCGCAGGTGTTCGCCGAGCCGACGCTGCTGTTCGGCACGTTCCTCGTCGGTCAGCTGGCGCGCGTATCCACCCTCGCCGGCCGCGCTGACGCCGAGGTCGAGGAATCGGGCGCCGAGCGATTCGATCTGTTCACGCGTCTCCGGACGGACGTCGAAACATTCGACCTGGGCGCCCAGGCGCCGTGCGGTCGCCACTGCCTGCAACCCGGCGACGCCCGCTCCCACCACCAGGACACGCGAGGGCCGGATGGTCCCGGCGGCCGTGGTCAGCATCGGAAAGAACCGCGGCGCCAGCTGCGCGGCCAGGAGCACGGCCTTGTAACCGGCCATGCCGGCCTGCGAGCTCAGTACGTCCATGGCCTGTGCCCGCGTCGTGCGTGGCAGCCGCTCGAGCGGGAACGCCACCAGCCCACGGGCCACGATGGCGTCGCCGCGCGTCGCATCGCCCTGCGGCTGCAGTATCCCGATCAGCGTCGCACCCGGCTGCAGCGTGGCGAGCACGCTCGCCGGCGGTGGTTGCACGCACAGCACGATGTCGGCGTCGCCGATGGCCTCGGCGGTCGAATCGACCACGCTGGCGCCTGCTTCGACGAATGCCGCGTCGGACAGGTACGCGGTGGTGCCGAGACCGCGCTCGACCTGCACCGAGGCGCCCAGCGCGACCAGCTTGCGGCAGGTTTCCGGTGTCAACGCGATCCGTCGCTCACCGCTGGCCGTTTCGCGTGCGGTGCCGATCCTGACTGCCATGTGCCGCTCCGGCGTTTGTGGTGCCGGCCATACTAGGCGAATCCCCCGCGTGGGCGCCGGCCTCAGGGCGGCACGAGCGCCGCCAGCGCAGCCTGCACCGGCGACCGGTCATCGCGCGGACGCAGCCAGCCGCTCGCCAGTTGCGCCCTGACGGTGTCGGCCGACAGCAATGCCACGCGCGCGCCCTGGCGGCTGACCAGCAGCACCTGGTTGCTCAGCGGACTGATCCAGGCGACCCGTGACCAGTGCGGCGCCGTGTCGGCCTGCAGCGTGGCCAGCACGACCTGGCCGACCGACAGCTCGGAGGGGCCGTGGACATCGGCATGGCCGGTCGAGGGCTCGGTCGGCGTGTGCGTCGGCACGATGCGCGCCGCGTCCGGCTGCGCCAGCTGCGCCACCAGCGCGGCGAGCAGTTCGTTGGCACCCGACTCGTCGAGGCCGCAGGCCACGAAGCAGCCCCGCAATGGTTCCTCGAGCGCGATCAGGCCCTCGGCCACCGCGCGGCCCCGTGCATGCGCCGCGTCGTCGTCGACCTTGACCATCGCCTCGCCGACTGCCAGCACCCCGCGCAGGCGCGCGGAGTCCGGGCCTTCGCGCAACCAGGCGTGCACCAGTGCCTGCCACCACTGGTCGGACAGGAATTCGGCCACGCGCGGGAGCATGCGGCGCCCGTCCAGCAGCCGGCCAAGCTGGTGGTCGCCTTCGGCGCGTGCGGCCTGCAGGCGTTCACGCCCGAGGATGGTCTGCCACGCGCGCCGCTCGGCGATCTCGGCGCGGCGCCGCAACGGTTCGATCTTCGCATCCAGCGACGCACGGGCCCGGGCGAACACCGTGGCATCGCCGTGATAGTCGTTGGCCACCTGGTCGGCGACCGAATCGGCGACCGCAAGGAGTTCCACGTCGACGTCCGTGGCGCCGGCGTTGGCGTCCCAGAGGCGCACCAGCGCGTCGAGGACCGCGAACGCGGCCGGGTCGTCCTCGTCGAAGATCCGCGCATCGTCGAGGGCCAGCCGCAGCATCGGCCACGCCAGTCGGGCCAGACGGGCATCGGCCTCGGCGCCCAGCAGCGCAGCGGTACGCAGGCCGTCGAACAGATGCCCGATCAGGTCGATGGTGTCCTCGTGCCGCGCCGCCAACCGCGCACTGTCGCGCGGCATTCCGAGACTCGCCGCACCCGCGACCAGCGACTCGCGCAGGTGGTCCCGGATGGAGCCGCTGACGGGCAACGGAGCCTGTGGCGTCTCGCTGCCCTGCAACAGCGACAGCACCGACAGCAACTCCTTGTCGCTGAATTCGCGCCGGGCGTCGGCTCCCCCCTCGGACGCACGGGCGCTGCGCATCGCCGCACGCAGCGCATTGCCGCGGCTGGCATCATCGGCCGTGGCGTCGAGCCCGGTGTTGCCACGCCACGACGACTGCCTCGGTTGCAGCGCGTTGTCGTCGGCCCAGCGTCCACCGGCGCCATCGCGGGTGACGGCGGTCGGTTGTGCAACCAGTGCCGCGTAGTCGCCGTTCCCGGCCATGGCGTAGCCGGCCTCCGCGAGCTGCGTGTTGAGCCAGGCATAGACCGCACCCAGCCTGGCGCCGGCAATGCGCTCGAACTGCCGCAGCATGGCCTGGCGCAGTTCGACATCGCACTCCGCGATGGGAAACGTGGACAGGATGGTCTCCACCAGCATGCGCGGCGCGAACGGATTGGCCGGACGGCTGCCGCTGCCCAGACTCGCGGCCAGCGACCATAGCCGGCTGTCGATCACGTCGATCACGTCGGCCAGGCGGCGCTCCAGCGCCTCGATCACCGGTTGCCCGATCAGCTGGGCCTGCAACTGGTCCTCGGAGACCAGGGTGTAGGCATCGAGCCGGGTTGCGACCGCCGACGCGGACGGCCAGCCCGCGAAGCGCGCGTCCACGTGCTCCTGCCAGCGCCGCTCGTAGCGCGCGGCCTCACGGCGCAGGATCCCGAGGTTGGTCAGGCTGTCGTTCCCGCGCGCCGCCTGCTCGTCGCCGAGCGCCTGGCGAATGTCCAGCTCGGCCGCCGCCTGCATCTCGCCGAGCATCGGCAGGGTGCGGTTGACGAACCCGCGGCGCAGGGCATCGAGCAGCTGGGACCCCGGACCGGAACCCCCTCCGTGCGCGTCCCGGCCAGCGCCGGACGCATCGCCAGATGCAAAGCTGTTGCGCATGGATGGGGCGGCTCGGCGACGTCGCGGAGGGGAATCTCCACGATAGCCTAAGGGGTGCCGCATCCCCTCGTCGTCACGACCGGCGCGGCTGGCAGGCCGGCGTTGCCAGGGAGATGAACGCGAGGCACACCCCAGCGCCGGGTCAGCGGGAGCGGCGCCAGTGCCCGGGCGCCATCAGGACGCCAGCGCAGCCTCCGGCAAGACGGCGGACGCGGGCGACGCGGGTGCCTTGCTGAGGTGCTGCCAGACCTGCTTCATGGCCTCGTCGAACGGAGCGTCGACCGACCGCACCACCGCGCGCCCGCTGCCGACCAGCGAGGCCAGCTCCTCGGGAGACACCACCAGCTTGCGGACACCGCGACGGTTGACCACCAGGAAGCGCGAGGTCAGCGGGCTGATCCAGGCGATCCGCGCGGCCGTTTCATGCCCGTGTTCGTCGATCAGGCGCAGCCCCTGGCCCACCCGCAACCGCCGCATGCGTGCCGCGATCGACTCGTCGTAGGCCAGCGTGGCGGTGCCCCCGGCCAGGCGCAGCCCCGTGCCAGCGCCTTCTGCCTCGACATCCACGGGCGGGTGTTCGGGCGCGTGCACGCTGCGCGCGGTATCCGGCGCAGCCAGCGCGGCAATGATGCGCGCCATCGCTTCGCGCGCCCCGGCGGCGTCGAGCCCACAGCTGGCATAGCACGCGCCGAGCGGCACCTGCAGGGCGAGCAGCTGGTCGGCGACCGCGCGGCCGCGCGCGTGGGCGGCGTCGGCGTCCACCTGCACCATTGCATCGCCCACGCCGATCGCCTCGCGATGCCGTGGGCTGCCGGGGCCCTCGCGCAGCCACGTCTGTGTCAGGTGGTGTCGCCAGTGCTGGTCGAGGAAATGGGCGACCGGTGCCGTCAGGGTGCGCTCCGCCATGCGCGAGGCCACCAGCCCGTCGGCGTCGATGCGTGCCTGCTGCAGGCGCTCGCGCCCGTGGATGGCCTCTGCAGCGCGTTTCTCGGCAAGCTCGGAGCGTCGGCGCTGCTGGTCGAGCTGGTCGCGCAGCTCGGTGGCCGCCAGCTCGAAGATGGCCTGGTCGTCCTCGAACTCCTCCACCACGCGGTCGACGGCGTGCTCGGCGCGCTCCAGGGTCTCGCGATCCTGTGCCGTGTCACCCGCATTGCCGTCGCAGGCCTCGGTCAGCACGTCGAGCAACTGGCGTGCCGGATGGCTGCGTCGGTTGAACAGCGAGTCGTCGGTCAAGGCGACCTTGAGGTAGGGGACCACCAGCCGGCCGTACATCGCGTGTGCGCGCTGCAGCAGCTCGTTCGCTTCGAAAAGCGACTGGAACAGGATCCCGACCAGGTCGATGGCATCTTCTTCGTCGACGCTGAAATGGGTGGCGTCCGGATCGAAACCCATCTGCTTGACGCCGCCCAGGATCTCCTCGCGAATCACCCGGGACAGTGCCCGCGCGTCGCTGCCCAGCACCTTCGCATACGGCGTGGCGTCGTCGCCTTGCAGCATCTGCGCAACGTTGAGCAGGTCCTCGGTGCGCAACACATTGGGCCCTGGCACGCCGTCGCGCGCATGGTTTAGACCGTGCCGGGCACCAGTGGCGCCAGCCGCTGCCGGCGGCGCGTTCTCCCGCCAGTTGCGCAGCTGCTCGCGGACCACGTCGCGGTATCGCGGCGGGCGCCCCTCCTCGACCGCGGACGCCTGCCGCACGCTGGCGCCGATGGTGGCGCCGACGCCGCCGTCGCCGAACGGATGCAGCTGTGGGCCGGAGTGACCCTCCGCATGGCGGACACCGTGGCGGGCATGCCCCCCTTCGTCGCGGCCATAGCCGCCCACAAGGCCACGGCCACCTGCACCGTAGCCGGTATGTTCGACCGTGCCGCCTTCCGGAGACCACTCGGTGTCGCCATGGCGCGCCCCCGCGCGCGCGTCCAGCGCACCCCGCGCGTCGTGGCGTGGCGCACGACGCACGGCATCGAGATGCGGTTGCGTGCCGTATCCCGCGCTCTCCAGCGCATCGTTCAATTTGGTGTACAGGTCCGACAGCACGTGCGGCAGGCGCTTGTCGAACTGGTGGAACACCAGCGGCCGCAATCCCGGAGTGAGGTCGTCCTCGCCGAACAGCGACACGAACGCAGACACCGCGGCCTGCGGCCGAACCGGAAGCGGGCGCTTCCCCTGCACCCCGAGGGCCGCCGCGAGCGCACCGAGCCGTTCTTCCAGCAGCTCCAGCGGATGCAACAGCTGGTGGTCGAGCAGCTCGGTGGTCTGTTGACCGGCAAGATGCACTTCCAGCTCGCCTTCCGACATCAGGCTGAGCGACTTGCCGCCCGCTGCCTCGCCGACGCCTTCGCGCCATTGCGCAAAGCCGCGTTGCAACGCGTCGCGGTAGCGCGTGGCGAGTTCCAGCGCGCGCTGGCCCAGGGCGGTGACCGCCATGCGGTCGTCCTGCGACGCGCTGTAGTCATGCCCGGCGAGTGCCGCCAACCGCACCTGCTCCTCGATCGACCCCCAGAAGCCCGACAGCACGCCGCCGAGCGCGGTGATCGCCTCGCGCTCGAGCGATTCATACACGCGCACCGGGTCGCGGTATCCGGCCGGCGCGCGTTGCGATGTCGGACTGAAGTCGTCTGGGTAGCTCATTCGGGGGACAATGCCGGTGCTCGGGGGACACCCGGAGCTACCATCCTCGACCGGAGTGCCTGACGTCTGTGACTTCGCTTCCAGATAGACCATCCGATCCGCTGGCGTTCCTCGACGCCCGCCGTTCCGTCCCGGCGAAGCAGTTGCGCGAACCCGGACCCGACGCCGCCACCCTCGAGCGCATGCTGACCTCCGCGGTGCGCGTGCCCGACCACGGCAAGCGCGTGCCGTTCCGCTTCCTGCGCATTGCAGGCGATGCGCGGCGTGCCCTTGGGGATGCGGTGGCCGCGCGTGCGCTCGAACGCGATCCGGACGCCGGCGCCGGCGCGCAGGACAAGGACCGCAACCGCTTCCTGCATGCCCCGCTGGTGCTGGTGGTGGTGGCCGTGCTGGACGAAGACGACGACAAGATTCCCAAGCAGGAACGCCTGATGACCGCCGGTTGCGTCTGCTTCGCGCTGCTGCAGGCGGCGCAGGCGCTCGGCTTTGGCGCGGTCTGGCTGAGCGGCTGGCCGTCGCACGACAAGCACGTGCGGACCTTGCTCGGCCTGGGGCGCCAGGAACGCATCGCCGGGTTCATGCACATCGGCACGCCGAAACTCGACGTCCCGGAGCGCGACCGCCCGGACCCCATGGACCTGCTGGTCGACTGGACGCCGTGACCGGCGCGGACGGCGTCGCGGACGCGCTGCCCGGCTCGGCGATGGCGGGCGCCGGGCCGCAGCCGGCGCGACCACCGCTGTACCTGGTCGACGCCAGCCTGTACGTCTTCCGCGCCTGGCATTCGATGCCGGACGAGTTCCAGGACAGCGAGGGCTGGCCGGTCAACGCCGTGCACGGCTTCGCGCGCTTCGTGCTGGAGCTGATCGAGCGCGAGCGACCGCGGCACATCGTGGTGGCGTTCGACGAGGCACTGGACTCGTGCTTCCGCAATTCGCTGTATCCCCCGTACAAGGCCCACCGCGATCCGGCCCCACAGGAACTCAAGCGGCAGTTCGCATACTGCAAGGCGCTGTGCACGACACTGGGGCTGCCGGTGCTGCGCCATGCCGAATACGAAGCCGACGACCTGATCGGCAGCGCCCTCCACGCGGCGCGCAGGCAGGGCTTCCGCGGCATCATCGTGTCCGCCGACAAGGACATGTCGCAGCTTCTGCAGGCCGGCGACGAACAGTGGGACTTCGCGCGCGGCCTGCGTTGGGGCGCCGGCGGGGTCAAGGCGCGCATGGGCGTGGAGGCCACGCAGATCGCCGACTACCTGGCGCTGTGCGGTGACGCGGTCGACAACATTCCCGGGGTACCCGGCATCGGCGCCAAGACCGCCGCCGTGCTGCTGGCGCACTTCGGCACCCTGGATGCCCTGCTCGAGCGGGTCGACGAGGTCGCCTTCCTGCGCTTCCGCGGCGCCGCACAGGCGGCCGTCCGGCTGCGCCTGCATCGCGAGCAGGCACTGCTGTGCCGGCGGCTGGCCACGATCGTGATCGATGCACCGCTCGACGACGCCAGCCTGCCATTCGTATGCGGCGCCGTGGACGTGGAGGTGCTGCGTGCGTTGAGCGATGCGCTGCGCTTCGGCCCGATGACGCGCCGGCGGCTGCACGCCGCAGTCGGCCTGGACTACGCGCCGCCCGCGGACGCCGCGTAGCGCAGCAACGGATCCATGCCGCCCTGCGCGCCAGGCAACGGATGCAGCGACCCTGCGGTAGCATCCACGCATGAACGACGAACCCGAACTGCTGTACCAGGGCGACTGGCTGCGCATGGTCCGTCGCGGCACCTGGGAGTCCTGCGAGCGCACGCATGGCGGCAACGGCATGGCGGTGCTGGTGATCGCGGTGACCCCCGACGACGAGGTGCTCTTCGTCGAACAGTTCCGCGTCCCGCTCGGCGCACGCACCATCGAGATGCCCGCCGGCCTGGTCGGCGACGATTTCGACGACGACACGCTGGAATCGGCGGCGCGTCGTGAATTGATCGAGGAGACCGGCTGGGACGCGGCACGGATCGACCTGCTGCTCACCGGGCCGACCTCGGCCGGCATGAGCAACGAACGCATCGCATTCGCGCGTGCACGCGGGCTGACCCGCGTGGGGAGCGGCGGTGGCGTCGGCGGTGAAGACATCATCGTGCACGCCGTGCCGCGCGGCGGCGCACCGGCCTGGCTGATGGCGCGGCACGCGGAGGGGTTCGAACTGGACCTCAAGCTCTGGGCCGGCCTGTGGATGATCGAATTCAACCCGGACGGCACCCGCGCGGACTGACCGGCCCGCCGCAGGTCCTGGAATCGGTCAGGCGAACCGGTCGGTGGCCCTCACCAGCGCGTCGATGTTCTCGGCCTCGAATGCCGAGTGGCCGGATGCCGGCGTGATCACCAGTTCCGCCTTCGGCCACACCTGGTGCAGTTCCCATGCGCTCTGCACCGGGCAGACCACGTCGTAGCGGCCCTGCACGATGACGCCGGGGATGTCGACGATTCGGTAGGCATCGCGCAGCAGCTGGTCCTCGACCTCGAAGAAGCCGTCGTTCACGAAGTAATGGTTCTCGATGCGCGCAAAGGCCAGCGCGAAGCGGGCGTCCTCGTGCCCGCTGACGAAGTCGGCATCCACGTGCAGGAAGCTGGTGGCGCCCTCCCACACGCTCCACGCACGCGCCGCGGCCAGTTGCGTTGTCTCGTCGTCGGAGGTCAGGCGCCGGTGGAAGGCGGCCATCAGGTCACCACGCTCCTCCGACGGGATCGCCGCGATGTAATGCTGCCAGGCTTCCGGGAACAGGCGCGAGGCGCCTTCCTGGTAGAACCAGGCGAGTTCCCAGCGCCGCAGCATGAAGATGCCGCGCAACACGAGTTCCAGCACGCGGCGCGGGTGGCGTTGTGCATAGGCCAACGCCAGTGTCGATCCCCAGGAACCGCCGAACACCTGCCAGCGCTCGATGCCGAGCTCTTCGCGCAGCCGCTCGATGTCGTCGACGAGGTGCCAGGTGGTGTTGTCCACGAGGTCGGCATGCGGCGTGGAGCGTCCGGCGCCGCGCTGGTCGAACAGCACGATGCGGTATTTGGCGGGGTCGTGGAAGCGGCGCATCTTCGGACTGCAGCCGCCGCCCGGCCCACCGTGCAGCAGCACCACCGGCTTGCCGTGCGGGTTCCCGCATTGTTCGTAATACAGGCTGTGGCGGCCGTCGACCTGCAGCCGGCCGCTGTCGTACGGCTCGATGGACGGGTACAGGGTGCGCATCGCGAGTCTTCCGTTCGGGCGTGCCGCGAGTCTAGCCCGCGGCCGGCAACCGGCCCAGGCCGACGCGGTCGCGGCCTTCCAGGTCGCGTTCCGTCGTTACGTCGACAAACCCTGCCGCGGACAGCAGCGCGCGGACGGTGCTGCCCTGGTCGTAACCGTGCTCCAGCAACAGCCAGCCCCCGGGTTGCAGATGCGCTGGGGCGCCGGCGACGATGCGGCGGATGTCGTCCAGGCCGTCGCGTCCGGATGCCAGCGCCGAGACCGGCTCGTGGCGCAGGTCGCCCGCCGCGAGATGTGGATCCGAGTCGGCGATGTACGGCGGGTTGGCCACCACCATCGCGAACTGCAGGCCGGCCAGCGGCGCGAACCAGTCGCCGGCCCGGAATTCGACATTGCCGATGGCGAGGGCGTGCGCATTCGACCGTGCCACCTCGAGCGCGGCGATGCTGCGGTCGGTCGCCAGCAGGCGCGCACGCGGTCTGGATGCGGCGATGGCCAGCGCCAGCGCGCCGCTGCCGGTGCCGAGGTCGGCGATGGCCACGCAGGCCTCCGGCGCGATCCGCTCCAGCGCGAGCGCGACCACGCGCTCGGTCTCCGGGCGCGGGATCAGGGTGTCGGGCGTGACGGCGAGGTCGAGCGTCCAGAAACCGCGTCGGCCGGTCAGATAGGCGACGGGCTCGCCTGCGGCACGGCGTTCCACCAATGCATCGAAGCGGATCCGGTGCTCGGGGTCCGGCACGGTATCGCCGTGCGCGAGCAGCCAGGCCGGTGTGCGACCGAGCACGTGGCAGAGCAGCCACTCCGGCTCACGCTCATCCAGCTGCGCGCGTGCCTGCGCGAGCAACCTGGCGACATCCATCGGGGGCTCGGTCATGGCCTCATCGTAGCCGGCACGTCGCGCTCACCCCCGCACCGGCAGCCTGCCGGCATGCAGACCCCCAGCAGCGGCAGCCGCCGCGCCATCTTCACCGTCGCCCTCGTCCTCGCGCTTGCCGGCTGCGAGAGCGCCGTGTTCGGGCTCGCCAACCGCGGCACCCTGCCGCCCGCGCAGACCGTGGTCTATTCGCCGGAGAATGCGCTGTCGCTGGATGTGTATCGACCGGCCGGGCCAGCGGCGCGCGGCGCGCCCGTGGTGGTGTTCTTCTACGGCGGCTCCTGGCGCCGCGGGGCGCGCGCCCAGTACCGGTTCGTCGGCAGCCGGCTTGCCGGGCACGGGATCATCGCGATCGTGGCGGACTACCGGACCTTCCCGCGCAGCACGTTCCCGGGCTTCGTCGAGGACGGGGCCGCGGCGGTGGCCTGGTCGCACGCACATGCGGCGTCGCTGGGCGGCGATCCGCGCCGACTCTACGTGGCCGGGCATTCCGCGGGCGCGCAGATCGCGGCGCTGCTCGGCACCGATGCACGCTACCTCCGCCGGCATGCGCTGCAGCCGGCGTCGCTCGCCGGGGTGATCGGCCTGGCCGGTCCGTACGACTTCAGCATCACCGGCCGCTACCGCGAGATCTTCGGACCGCCGGAACGCTGGCCCGATGCGCAGGCGGTGAACTTCGTCGATGGCGACGAGCCGCCGTTCCTGCTCGTGCACGGCGATGCCGACCGCGTGGTGGCGCTGCAGGACAGCGTGGAACTCGATGGCCTCCTGCGGACGGCGGGCGTGGCATCCACGCTGGTCGTGCTGCCAGGCGCCGGCCACTTCGCGCCGGCGGTGGGGTTGTTCGCCCCGGAGCGCGAACCCGCGGTACTGCCGGCGATCCTGGACTTCATCGCGACCCACTGACCGATCCGCCCTCAGCTGAACACCGCGGGCGCCACGTGCACGCGGTTGCGGCCGCTGCGCTTGGCGGTGTACAGCGCCTTGTCGGCGCGGTCGACGGTTTCGGCCGGCGTGCCTTCCTCGCGCAGCCGCGTGGCGACGCCGACACTGACCGACAGCTGCAGCGGTTGGCCTTCCCACTCGCAGCGCATGCGTTCCACCGCGGCGCGCAGCTGCTCGCCGACCACTCGGCCGGCGGCTCCGCCCCGGCCCGGCAGCACGGCGATGAATTCCTCGCCGCCATAGCGCCCCAGCAGGTCGCCGTCGGCGAGCGTGGCGCGCAACGTCCTGGCCACCTCGCGCAGGCACTGGTCGCCGGCGGCATGCCCGTGGCGGTCGTTGATCAGCTTGAAGTGGTCCATGTCGACGAACAGCACGGAGACCGGTTGCCCGTCGCGATCGGCATCGGCGAAGCAGCGCACCAGCCATTGGTCGATCGTGCGCCGGTTGAAGGCCCCGGTCAGGGCGTCCAGTTCGGCAGAGCGGCGCAGGTTGATGGCCGAGAGCGCCTGCTCGATGTTGAACAGCGCCAGGCGCCCGAACTCCCCGGCGAGGGCGAGCTCGTCCGTGGAGAACCCATCACCGCCGGTGCGGTGCAGGAGCAGCAGGCCCCAGGCCGGGGAACGGATCGGCAGCGGGATCACCGCCTCCATCGCCACCACGCCCTGCTCGCTGGCCAGCGTCACCGGCTGCTGCAGCGGCATGCCGTTGGCGGCGTGGCGCTTGAGCGGCAACAGCCGTTGTGCGGCGATGGCATCGACGGTCGCCTTGTGCGCCTGCGGCACGACCACGCGGATGTCCTGGCCCTGGAAGCCGTAGGCGATCGCGGTGGCGAATGCCACCGGCACCTGCGGGACCAGGTGATCCAGCAACAGGCGGAACGCCGCCCACTCCACGTCGCCGGCCGGCAGGGTGCGCAGCTTGGCCTGCAGGGCCGTGTTGAGGTCCGCGCGTGCCGCCTCGCGGCGCATCCGGCGCTCGGAGTCGGCGCGCGCCAGGCGGTCGCGGTCGCGCTGGTTGCGGTATTCGCTGATGCGCGCGATGAGGCCGAGGGCCAACGCCGAGGCGGTGGCGACCAGCAGCAGCTGCCAGCCGTAACGCACCCAGACCGGATCGAGCCACCGGCCAGGTGGCAGGAACGCAGCGGCCAGGGCGGCCACGGCACAGAGCGCGGCCAGCGCCGTCACCGTTCGCGCCATCGGCACCTGGCGACGCCCTGCGGTGGCGCCGAGCCACAGCACCAGCGCGCCGGCGCCCATGAGCACCGCCGTGCCGACGACCGGCAGCACCGCATCCAGCCACTGCAGCCCCAGCAGGCAGCCCGCCG
>DATINB010000497.1:0-1718 GCA_035474775.1 Luteimonas sp. | reverse complement strand
TAGGGCGCGTGCGGCGCGAATGCGGTGGCGATCAGGTCGTCGCCGCGCCACTGGTCGTGCACTTCGCCGGCGCGGTCGAAGTATTCGTCGTCGCTCTTCGCCCATGCGCTGGGGAAATCGATCACCGGCAGGCCCACGCGCGCGCGGAAACCGTGGCGCCGGTAGGTGGCCGCCTGCACGTCGGGAAAGAAGTAGTTTTCGTTGCAGCAGGTGGTGCCGCCGCGCAGCATCTCGGCGATCGCCAGGGTCACGCCATCGGCGACGAAATCGGGGCCGATCACCGCGGCTTCGATGGGCCAGATGTGCTGCTGCAGCCAGACCTTCAACGGCAGGTCGTCGGCCACGCCGCGCAGCAGCGTCATCGGATTGTGGGCATGGGCATTCACGAGGCCCGGGATCAGCACCGAGTCCGGGCGCGCGACGGTCTCGCGCGCGGCGAAGCGCCGGCGCCCTTCGGCGATGGGCAGGATCGCGACGATGATGCCGTCGCGGATCGCCAGGGCATGGTCTTCCAGCACCACCGCATGCGGTTCGACCGGCACCACGAACCCGGCCTCCAGCAGCAGGTCGCAGGCCTCGGGTGCGCCGTCCGGGATCATGCGCGGGCGACCCGGGCGGTCCCGGGAGCCGGGCGGTCGGGTCGCGTGCCGCGCTGCATCGCCCGCCGGGCGGTCATTTCACCCGGCTGACGTAGTCGCCGGATCGCGTGTCGACGCGCACGATCTCGTCCTGGCCCACGAACAGCGGCACGCGCACCACGGCGCCGGTCTCCAGCGTGGCCGGCTTGCCGCCGCCACCCGAGGTGTCGCCGCGCACGCCCGGATCGGTCTCCACGATCCTGAGGTCGACGAAGTTCGGCGGCTGCACCGCGATCGGGTTGCCGTTCCACAGGGTGACCACGCAGTCCTCCTCGCCCTTGAGGTACTTGGCGGCATCGCCCACGCCGGACCTGTCGGTCTGGACCTGTTCGAAGCTTTCCGGATCCATGAAGTGCCAGTGTTCGCCATCGGCATACAGGAAGCGCATGTCGGTATCCAGCACGTCCGCGACCTCCAGCGAGTCGGTGGCCTTCATGGTCAGTTCGACGATCCGCCCCGACTTGATGAAGCGGTACTTGATGCGCGTGAACGCCTGGCCCTTGCCCGGCTTGACGTATTCGGTCTCGGTGATGACGCAAGGCTCGTTGTTGACGAGGATCTTGGCCCCGTTCTTGACGTCGTTCATGCCTAGGCTGGCCATGCGTGCTCCTGGATTTGGCGAGGTCGCGCCGCGTGCTGCGGCTAGAATGTGCGCATCGGGGTCCGGGCGACGCGCATCGGCCACGGAACCAGAGCGCAGATGATACCCGCAGCCCAGAGCCTCCCGCAGCCGCCCGGCTGGCAACACGCCTGGCGCGACGCGGTGCGCGATCCGCTGGAACTGCTGCGGATCCTCGGGCTGGACGGCCGCATCGCGGTGGCCGCCGATGCCGGCTTCCCGCTGCGCGTGCCGCGCGGGTTCGTGGCCCGCATGCGCCATGGCGACCCCCACGACCCCCTGCTGCGCCAGGTGCTGCCGCTGGACGACGAAGGCGCGGTGGTGCCGGGCTTCGGCCTGGACGCGGTGGGCGACGCCGCGGCGCGGGCCGGCCATGGGGTGATCCACAAGTACGCCGGCCGTGCGTTGCTGGTCGCCACCGGCAGCTGTGCCGTGCACTGCCGCTACTGCTTCCGCCGCCA
>DATINB010000496.1:0-5624 GCA_035474775.1 Luteimonas sp. | reverse complement strand
GCGCGCGACCGCCGCGGTGTGCAGACTGGCCATGTCGGCGGCCCACGGGTGCGCCGGCGATCCGCAGGCGTGGACTTCCGGCAGGTTGGTGGGCGGTCGCCGCTGGTCCACACTCGCCGCATCCTTCGAAGCGATCCCGATGAACACCAACGCCGACCTGCTCAACCAGCTCCGCATCGACCGCAGCGCGCCGCCGCCGACCTCGCGCCGCGGGCTGTGGATCACCCTGGCGGTGATCGCGCTGCTGCTGCTGCTGGCCGGTGGCGCGTGGGCCTGGTTCGGCCGCGACCAGGGCATCGAGGTGCGCACCACGCCGGTGGTGGCGATGGGCACCGGCGGCGCGCCGGCCTCGGTGCTGGATGCCAGCGGCTACGTGGTGGCGCGGCGCATGGCCACGGTGTCGTCGAAGATCACCGGGCGCGTGCGCGAGGTGCTGATCGAGGAAGGCCAGCGCGTGGAGGCCGGCCAGGTGATGGCCACGCTGGACCCGATCGACGCCGACGCGCAGCGCGACCTCGCCGACGCGCAGCTCGGCGCCGCGCGGAGCCAGGCGCTGGGCGTGCGCGCCCAGCTGGTGGAGGCGGAGGCGAACGCTACCCGGCTGGCGTCGCTGGTGCAGCAGCAGCTGGTGTCGCGGGCGCAGTACGAGCAGGCGGTGGCGCAGCGCGATTCGCTGCGCGCACAGCTGGCCACGTCGCAGCGCAACGCGGACGTCGCCTCGCAGCAGCTGCGCATCTCCGGCATCGGACTGGACAACACCGTGGTGCGCGCGCCGTTCGCGGGCGTGGTGACCGCCAAGGCGGCACAGCCGGGCGAGATCGTGTCGCCGCTGTCGGCCGGCGGCGGCTTCACCCGCACCGGCATCGGCACGATCGTCGACATGGACTCGCTGGAGGTCGAGGTCGAGGTGGGCGAGGCCTTCATCGGCCGCGTGGCGCCGAAGATGCCGGTGGAGGCCGTGCTCAACGCCTATCCGGACTGGAAGATCCCGGCCGAGGTGATCGCCATCATCCCCGCCGCCGACCGTGGCAAGGCCACGGTCAAGGTGCGGGTGGCGATCAAGGCCCGCGACCCGCGGATCGTGCCGGACATGGGCGTCAAGGTCAGCTTCCTGGAAGCCGCGAAGCCCGCGACCGCGCAGCAGCCGCAGGGCGTGCGCGTGGCGGCCGACGCCATCGTCGAACGCGACGGCGGCAGCGTGGCGTTCGTGGTCGGCGACGACGACACCGTGGAGCAGCGCGTGTTGAAGCCGGGTCGCGCCATGGCCAGCGAGCGCCAGGTGCTGTCCGGCCTCAGCGCCGGCGAGACGGTGGTGCTGGACCCGCCGGCCGGGCTGGTCGACGGCGGCAAGGTGCGGCTGGCCGAGGACGCGGCCGAGTGACGTTTGACCAACGGCGCCGTGGTTCGAACCATGGCGCGACGACATCCACCGCCGGCACGGCGGAACCCCGAGGGCAACGCGCATGACATCGCTGGTCACCATCCGCAACGTCACCAAGACCTACCAGCGCGGCAGCGAGAAGGTCGAGGTGCTGCACGGCATCGACCTCGAGATCCCGCAGGGCGATTTCGTCGCGCTGATGGGGCCCTCGGGTTCCGGCAAGACCACGCTGCTCAACCTGATCGGCGGGCTCGACACGCCCACCGGCGGCGAGATCTCGGTGGAGGGCCAGCGCATCGATGCGCTCGGCGATGGCCAGCTGGCGCAATGGCGCAGCCGCCACGTGGGCTTCGTGTTCCAGTTCTACAACCTGATGCCGACGCTGTCGGCGCAGAAGAACGTCGAGCTGCCGCTGCTGCTGACCAGCCTGGGCAGTGCGCAGCGCAAGCGCAACGCCGGCATCGCGCTTGGCCTGGTGGGCCTGGCCGACCGCGCCTCGCACCGGCCCAACGAACTCTCCGGCGGCCAGCAGCAGCGCGTGGCCATCGCGCGCGCCATCGTGTCCGACCCCACCTTCCTGATCTGCGACGAGCCCACCGGCGATCTCGACCGCACCTCGGCCGAGGAGATCCTCGGGCTGCTGCGCACGCTCAACCGCGAGCATGGCAAGACCATCATCATGGTCACCCACGACCCCAAGGCCGCCGAGTACGCCAACCACACCGTGCACCTGGACAAGGGCACGCTGGTGGCGGATCCGGCCCTGGCGCACTGAGGGCGCGCCATGAAGTACTTCTCGCTGGTCTGGGCGTCGCTGTTCCGCAGCCGCACGCGCACCTTCCTCACCCTGCTGTCGGTGGTGGCGGCGTTCCTGCTGTTCGGCATGCTGGATTCGGTGCGGGTGGCGTTCAATGCCGGCGGCAGCGTGGCCGGTGCCGACCGCATGGTGGTGACCTCGCGCCTGTCGATCACCCAGATGCTGCCGCAGAAGCTGCTGGCGGAGATCGAGTCGCTGCCGGGCGTGGAACGGGTGGTGTACGCGGCCTGGTTCGGCGGCATCTACCAGGACCAGCGCAACTTCTTCCCCAACTTCTCGGTGGGGCCCGGCTACTTCGACATGTACCCGGAATTCGAGATCGCGCCGGCGCAGCTGGAGGCGTTCGAGGCCGAGCGCACCGGCGCCATCGTCGGCGCCTCGCTGGCCAAGCGCTTCGGCTGGAAGGTCGGCGACACCATCCCGCTGCAGGCGACCATCTTCCCGCAGAAGGACGGCAGCAACGCCTGGCCGCTCAAGCTGGTGGGCACCTTCGCACTGCGCGACAGCAAGCGCCGCGGCGAGGAAAACCAGCTGCTGTTCCACTGGAAGTATTTCGACGAGGCCAACGCCTACGTCAGCGGCGACGTCGGTTGGTACATCGTCAAGCTGTCCAACCCCGACCATGCCCCGCGCGTGGCCAAGGCCATCGACGCCATCTCGATGAACTCCGACCGCGAGACGCGCACGCAGACCGAGCAGGCCTTCAACCAGTCGTTCGCCAAGCAGTTCGCGGACATCGGCCTGATCGTCACCGCGATCATGGGCGCGGTGTTCTTCACCCTGCTGCTGCTGACCGGCAACACCATGGCGCAGGCGGTGCGCGAGCGCATCCCGGAACTCGCGGTGCTGAAGACCATCGGCTTCAGCAACCGCAGCGTGCTGCTGATGGTGCTGGTGGAATCGGTGCTGCTGGTCGTGCTCGGCGGCCTGCTCGGGCTCGCGTTGGCCGCCGTGCTGTTGCCCGCGGTGAGCGCGGCCAGCGGCGGCATGCTGCAGCTGCCGTCGGTATTGCCGCAGACCTGGGGCATCGGCATCGCGCTGATGGTGGCCATCGGCGTGGTGGTCGGCCTGCTGCCGGCCCTGCGGGCCATGCGTCTGAACATCGTCGACGCATTGGCGGGGCGTTGAACATGCCGCCCCGCGCCCGCGTCTTCGACAGACTCTCCCCGCGCACGTCCAACGTGCGCGCACACGCGGCTCCCGAGGTGACCCGATGAAGCGCAAGCAGAGGCAGTGGCTCGGCAACCTGCTGTCGGTGGTGCTGCTCGTGGCCGGCCTCGGCGCATGGGTACTGCTGCCCTGGTATGGCGTGATCGCCATCGCCGTGGCGCTCGCGGCATGGCTGGTCGCGACCCGCGGCGGCCGCCTCGCGCTGGCCGCCACCCGCGTCGGCATCTCCAGCCTGCCGCAGCGCTGGGGTGCGTCGTCGGTGATCGTGGTCGGCATCGCCGGCGTGGTCGGCGTGCTGGTCGCGATGCTGGCGATGGGCGAAGGGTTCCAGGCCACGCTGAAGCAGACCGGCAGCGACGACAGCGCCATCATCCTGCGCGGCGGGTCGCAGGCCGAGACCAACTCGGTGATCGCGCGCGACCAGGTCCCGCTGATCGGCAGCCTGCAGGGCGTGGAGCGCGACCCGCAGGGGCGCCCGGTGCTGTCGCCGGAGCTGTCGCAGGTGGTCAACGTGCCGACCCGCGCCGACGGCAGCGACGCCAACGTGCAACTGCGCGGCATCGGCCCGGAAGCCTGGCTGCTGCGCGACCATGTGCGCATCGTCGAAGGCCGCAAGTTCCAGCCCGGCGTGCGCGAGCTGGTGGTCGGTCGCGGCGCGCAACGCGAGTTCGCGGGGCTGGAGGTCGGCAAGCAGGTCGACTTCGGCAACCAGACGTGGACGGTGGCCGGCGTGTTCGAATCCGGCGACGCCCACGATTCCGAACTGTGGGCCGACGCGGAGACGCTGGGCTCGGCCTTCCGCCGCACCGACTACCAGTCGGTGACCGTGCGCGTGGCCGGCAAGCCCGGCCTGGCGACGCTCAAGGCGGCCATGGACGCCGACCCGCGGCTCAAGCTGGACGTGCAGAACACCGCGGACTACTACGCCAAGCAGTCCGAAGGGCTCACCAAGCTCATCAAGGTGCTGGGCACGGTGGTCGGCGCGATCATGGCCATCGGCGCGGTGTTCGGCGCGCTCAACACGATGTACGCGGCGGTCTCCGGCCGCGCGCGGGAGATCGCGACCATGCGCGCCATCGGGTTCCGTGGCCTGCCGGTGGTGACCGCGGTGATGCTGGAGACCATGCTGCTGGCGCTGCTGGGAGGCCTGCTCGGCGGGTTGCTGGCCTGGCTGGTGTTCAATGGCTACAGCGTGTCCACGCTGGGCAGCAACTTCAGCCAGGTGGTGTTCGAGTTCAAGGTGTCGCCCGGGTTGTTGTGGACGGGCCTGAAGTGGGCGCTGGGCATCGGCCTGGTCGGCGGCCTGTTCCCGGCGTTGCGCGCGGCACGCTTGCCGGTGACCACGGCACTGCGCTCGGCGTGAGCCGCGAACGCGCGGCCGCGCCGCGGTTCGATCCGGCGGCGCTGTCGAACGCCGAACTCGACGCGCGCCTGCGCGCGCTCCGGCAGGCCGCCTTCGACCTGTTCGAGCACGCCGCGCAGTCGGTGGACGCGCGCGATGACCGGACGGCGCATGCACGTGCCGAACGCAAGGCAGCGCCGCTGATCGAGGAGGCCCGCCTACTCAACGACGAGCGCGTACGGCGCCTGCGCGCCCGTGCGCGGCGCTGGCGCACCGCCGCGACCGCCACCGCCATCGGTGGCGGCACGGTGGTGCTGGCGCTGGTGGCCATGCGCGGCTGACCCGGTTGGCGCACCAGGTGCGCGGTGGTTCGGTGCGGCCGGCGCGCGAGGCGCCCAGGGCGACGGCCTCGCTCAGGCCTGCTGGGCGACCACGCGCCGGCGCGAGCGCAGCAGCCCGTCGACCGCGAACACGGCCAGGCCCGCCCAGATGAAGCCGAACCCGACCATGCGGTCCGTCCCGAACGGCTCGCCGAAGACGAATACCCCGCACAGGAGCTGCAGCGTAGGCGCCAGGTACTGCAGCAACCCCACCACCGACAGCGACACCCGCCGTACCGCGTAGGCGAAGCCGATCAGCGGCAGCGCGGTCAGCGCGCCGCCCAGCACCAGCAGCACGTCGGCCATGCCGCCCCAGCGCAGCGAGACGAAGCCGCCGCTGCCCTGCGATTCGAACCAGGCCAGCGCCACCAGCGCCGGCAGGAACACGTACAGGTTCTCGACCCCGAGCCCGGTCACCGCGTCCACGGCCGCGAACTTGCGGATCAGCCCGTAGATGGCGAACGAGCCGGCCAGTGCCAGCGCGATCCACGGAAAACTGCCGTAGTTGAAGGTCAGCCACGCGACGCCACCACC
>DATINB010000495.1:0-5868 GCA_035474775.1 Luteimonas sp. | reverse complement strand
CTTCCAGTCCGCCCGGTTGGGCTTCGACACGCGTGGCCTCGTGCGCATGGACGTGATCGACGCCCTCGGGCAACGCACGGAAATCGGGTTCAGCGGCTGGAAAAAGAATCCGGCATTCCGCAAGGGCACCTTCACCTACGTCCCGTCCAAGGGTGTCGACGTGGTGGGCGAGGGCTGATCCCGCCGCGCAGGCACACCGATCGGGTGGGGCAGGCGCTTGCCGTGTTCACCGTCCCTGCGCGCCGGGCTGTCGACACTCCCGGCATGCGCATCCGACGGCCCCTGCCCAGCCTCGTCCTCGTCCTGGCGGTCATGCTCGGGGCGGGGCATGTCGCGGCGCAGCGACAGGATGGTCCCGCCTCGGTGCCGCGCGAGATCCAGAGCCAACCGCCGCGCGCGGGCCAGCCGACGTCGCGTGCCGAAGGCGACGAGACCATCCGCAATGCCGTTGCCGCGGTGGTGATCGGCGCTCTCAGTGAACGCTTCGGCGACGGCCCCGTGGCGGTGCGCCTGGATACCGTGGTCGTCGAACCGGCGAGCATCCGCGATCGCGTCGTGCACGGCGAGGGGCGGCTGCAGATCGGCACTGAGGACCAGGACTGGCTGGGTTTCCGCTACCGCACGCTGTACGACACGTTCGAGGGCAGCGCGGCGCATCCCAGGCTGACACTGGGGAGCACGGCGGACGACGCACGGACGCTCGTCAACGACGATGCGCTTCTGCGCGCCCTCGACGTGGAACTGGCGCAGCGCATGGCGGTCGAGTTCGAAGGCCAGCCGGTGCGGCTCAGCCTGGACACGGTCACGACGGTCGAGACCGGCGCACGCTTCCTGCGTCTCGACGGGGCGGGGACCGCGGACTTCGGAAGCGAGGGCCGCACACCAGCGCGTGTCGATGCGCTGTACGACCGCCGCGACAAGCGCTGGCGCCACGTGGGATACGAGCTGGGTCCTTCGGCAGCGGTGGGCGATGCCGCTGCGCCGTCGCCCTGAGCCTGTAACCGGCTGCTATCGTCGCCGTCCCGTATCCAGGCGCCTCCGTTGACACGGCCGAGATCCAGTCAGTCCCGCGAGCCGACGCCAGACCTGCTGAGCGCGGAGGGCGAAGCGCTCCGGCCGCTCGCGGAGCGCATGCGGCCACGCGTCCTCGACGACATGGTGGGCCAGCGGCGGTTGCTCGCCCCGGGTTCGGCACTGCGCCAGTCAATCGAGACGGGACACGTGCATTCGATGATCCTGTGGGGGCCGCCGGGCTGTGGCAAGACCACGCTGGCGCTGTTGCTCGCGCAGTACACGGATGCCGAGTTCCGGGCGATATCGGCCGTACTCTCCGGGTTGCCCGAGGTCCGCCAGGTGCTGGCCGTGGCCGCGCAACGGTTTGCCGAGGGCCGGCGCACGGTGCTGTTCGTGGACGAGGTGCACCGCTTCAACAAGACGCAGCAGGACGCGTTCCTGCCGCACATCGAGCGCGGGACCATCCTGTTCGTCGGTGCCACCACCGAGAACCCGTCGTTCGAACTCAACAGCGCGTTGCTGTCGCGATGCCGCGTGCACGTCATGGAAGCGGTGTCGTCGGAGGACATCGCCGAGGCGCTGCGTCGCGCTCTCGATGACGCACCGCGCGGCCTGGGCGGGCGCGGCCTGCAGATCGCAGCCGGGCAGCTCTCGCTCATCGCAACCGCGGCGGATGGCGACGTGCGCCGCGCGTTGACCCTGCTTGAAATCGCCGCCGGGCTGGTGGGCGAGGGCGGCACGGTGACCGATGCGACCCTGGCACAGGTGCTGGCGGACCGGACGCGTCGGTTCGACAAGGGCGGCGAACAGTTCTACGACCAGATCTCGGCGCTGCACAAGTGCGTGCGGAGCTCGAACCCGGACGCCGCGCTGTACTGGTTCGCGCGCATGCTCGATGGCGGATGCGATCCGGGGTACCTGGCACGGCGGCTGACGCGGATGGCGGTCGAGGACATCGGGCTGGCCGACCCGCGCGCGCTGTCGATGGCGATCGAGGCATGGGATGCCCACGAGCGCCTGGGCAGTCCGGAAGGCGATCTCGCGCTGGGGCAACTGGTGCTGTACCTGGCCAGCACCGCGAAATCGAACGCGGCCTACCGGGCGCTCGGCGCGGCGCGCGGTGATGTCCAGGCGCACGGCACCCAGGACGTCCCGATGCACCTGCGCAACGCGCCGACCCGGCTGATGAAGGAACTCGGGCATTCCAAGGGCTACCAGTACGACCACGATGTCGAAGGCGGCATCGCCATCGGACAGACCGGCTTCCCGGATGCCATGGGTGAACGCGTCTACTACGAGCCCGTGGAGCGTGGCCTCGAGATCAAACTCCGTGACAAGCTGCAGCGCATCCGCGCGGCTCGAAGCGGCACAGGCCCGACGGGCGATTCCTGAGATGCTGGAGCGCGCGCGCGCGGCGGGATGGAGGCGAACAGCCGGGGGTGCCGACCAAGTTTGCGACCCTAGCACGACATCTCCACTACTTCGCATAATGTATATTATGTACAGATACGAAGCGTGACAAGTCGGGGCGCCCCAGCTTTCGGCTGCGGGCTCATCCCTCGGCCTTGGCGGATTCCCACGACGACTGCGTTACGGCCAGCCGCACGCAACTGGGGTGCTGACCCACCGAGGGGCTTCTCAGAACCAGGTCCGGAACCCCACGACGACGCGAACGTCGTCGATGGTCTCGTCCCGCGCGCGCCGCAGCTCGGCCGTGCCGCCATGGGCGCGCTCGCGGACGATGCCGAGGTATGGTGCGAACCGGCGCGTGAACTCGTAACGCAGGCGCACTCCGGCCTCGATGGTGGACAGGCCCGATCCGGTCCCGCGTTCCGCGTCGTCCTTGCCCCAGAGTTCCGCCTCGACGCTCGTCTGCAGGATCAGCCGGTTGCTGATCAGGGTTTCACGCTCGGCTTCCAGACCGAGCCCGGTCTGCCCGGATGTCCCCACGTACGCCGTGGCCTCGATCTCGTAGAGGTACGGCGCCAGGCCGACCAGGCCGACGGCCGCGAACGTCCGTGACGGATCCTCGCCGAAGTCATGGCGCAGGCCAGCCACCGCATCCCACCAGGGCGCGATCGCGCGGCCATACAGTGCCTCGATCTCGGTCCATTCGACTCGGCCATCGTGAACGCCGATCGCGCTGCGCACCCAGAGGCGATCCAGGTCGCCCCCGACCCAGCTGGTGCCTTCCGCGACCGCGTCCGTGGCGCCATGGGTGTCCCAGGCCTCGAGCCGGTCGACCAGCACGAACCATTGCGCGCGCGTGCCATGCATCGCGTGCGGGGCCAGATCCGGAAACGCCGCCGCGCGATCGGCCGGTGTCAGCGGCGGAATCGGCTCCCGTGGGTCCGCGCCCGCTTGGGGTTCGCGCAGCGCCGCAGCGCCGTGCGCCGGTATGGGGTGGTGATGATTGGGCCCGGCGTGGTCCGTGGCCGGATGCTCCGTCCGCGACGGCGCGGACGGCACGGCGTGGCCCATCGCCGCGTGGTCCATCGCCGCGTGGTCCACCTCCGAGTGGTCCGGCGTGGACTGCTCCATCGCGGAGTGGTCCATCGTGGAATGGTCCATCGTGGAATGGTCCATCGTGGAATGGACGAGCTGCCCGGCCGTGGTCGGTTCCTGTGCCGACACCGGAGCGGCAACTGCGGCCAGTCCGGCGGCCAGCGCCGCCGCGCAACGTCGCATGGCTACCCGCGCATCATCCGCCGCGCGCGCCGCGGAGCCGCGGCTCATTCCTCCACCCGCACTTCGCGGAACATGCCCGCTTCCATGTGGTACAGCAGGTGGCAATGGTACGCCCAGCGGCCCAGGGCATCGGCGCGCACGCGATAGCTGCGCCGGGTGCCGGGGGGCATGTCGATGGTGTGCTTGCGTACCTGGAAGTTGCCGTCGGCGTCTTCCAGGTCGCTCCACATGCCATGCAGGTGGATGGGGTGCGTCATCATCGTATCGTTGACCAGCACGATGCGCAGGCGCTCGCCATAGGCAAGGCGCAGGGGTTCGGCATCGGCGAACGGGATGCCATCGAACGACCAGGCGAAGCGTTCCATGTGCCCGGTCAGGTGCAGTTCTAGGGTGCGGCCGGGTTCGCGTCCGTCGGGGTCGGCAAAGGCACTGCGCAGGTCGGCGTAAGCCAGCACGCGGCGACCATTGCCGCGCAGGCCGATGCCGGGGTCGTCGAGGCGCGGACCCGGTGCCATGGTCTGCATGTCGACCAGCGGATTGCCGGCCTCGCCTGCCGGATGCGCCTGCATGGTGCCGCCATGCGCCGCTGCGCCGTGACCGGGACCGCGCTGGCCTGCTTCGCTGACGGCCACCGCCGCCACCTCGCCGTGGCCGGCAGGGTGCGTGCCGGCCATCGAGGCGCCCGGCATCGCCATGTGGTGACCGCCCTCCCCCGTCCCGGCATGCCCCATGTCGTGAGCGCCCTCGCCCACCCGGCCATGTCCGCTGTCGTGGGCGCCCATCCCGCCGTGGCCCATGTCGGCCATGGTCAGGCGCGGAGCCGGATCGACGCCCGGGACCGGCGCGCGCAGGCCGGGGCGCGTGGCCAGGGTGCCGCTGACGTGGCCGGTCCTGCCCATGTCCTGGGCAAAGATCGTGTAGGCCTCCGCGCCCGATGGCTCGACGATGACGTCGTAGGTCTCGGCGGCCGCGATGCGGAATTCGTCCACCGGGACCGGATGCACGTACTGGCCATCCGCGGCCACCACGGTCATCGTCAGCCCGGGGATGCGCACGTCGAAATGGGTCATCGCCGAGCCGTTGATGAAGCGCAGGCGGACCCGTTCACCCTGGCGGAACAGCCCGGTCCAGTTGCCCGGCGACGTGGTGCCGTTCATGAGGTAGGTGTAGGTGGCGGCGTTGACGTCCGACAGGTCGGTGGGCGTCATCCGCATGCGCCCCCAGGCGCGGCGTTCCGCCAGCGTCGCCTGCAGGCCGTCGCGGCGCGCATCCGCGATCAGATCGGCGACGGTGAGCTTGTTGAAGTTGTCGTGGTCGGACATCTTCTTCAGCCGCGCGAACAGGTCATGGGGATCGAGATCGGTCCAGTCGCTGAGCAGGACGACGTGATCGCGTTCGTACGCGAAGGGTTCGGGCCCGGCCGGATCGATGATCAGCGCACCGTACAGCCCGGCCTGTTCCTGGAAACCGGAATGGCTGTGGTACCAGTAGGTGCCACTCTGGCGCACGTCGAAACGGTAGTGGTACGTGCCGCCGCGGGCGATGCCGTCGAAACTCATGCCCGGCACGCCGTCCATGTCGGCCGGAAGCAGGATCCCATGCCAGTGGATGGACGTTTCGTGGCCGTTGGCCACGTGTGCCGGCACGTGGTTGGCCACGAACAGATCGACCGTTGTGCCCTCGCGCCAGCGCAAGGTTGGGGCCGGGAGCGATCCGTTCACGGTGATCGCCGTGCGCGTGCGGCCGGTGAAGTCGACCGGTGTCGCGTTGACTTCGAGATCGAACCGGGTGCCGGTCAGGACCGGCGCGGAGCCGGCGGATCCTGCGCCCCATGCCGCGCGCACCGGCGATGCCAACACCACGCCACCGGCGGCGAGGCCCTGCACGAATCGGCGACGCGACGGCTTCGACGGCGTGCCGGGATGGGATGTTGGACCGAGGATCGGCATGCACCACTCCTGTAACAGTCGTCGCCGCACCCCGTGATGGCGCGCGGCGACGCAGCCACGCCATGGTACGTCGTGCCCGGCGCACCGCCTCCGGTCACGGCGATGCGCGCATGAACGCCCGGACCCGACACACAACGCTTGCGCGTTGCCGGTGGTCTGGCTAGACTTCCGCGCTTCCAGACGTGGGGCCATAGCTCAGCTGGGAGAGCGCCTGCAT
>DATINB010000494.1:0-5276 GCA_035474775.1 Luteimonas sp. | reverse complement strand
CCAGGCGATGAAGCTGATCACGCCGATGTACTGCGCCGGGCTGGTGATGCGGAACAGCGAGACCGCCATCGGCAGCACCAGCGAGGTGACGTGCAGCGGGTAACCGAGGGTCTGCCGCGCCACGTCGATCATCGCCGGCAGCGAGGCCAGCGACGACTGCGTGCTGGCGGCGATCGCCTGCGCCGGCAGGATGGCGGCGGCGAAGCGCCGCAGCGGCTCGCCGGCGACCAGCCGCGCCACCGCGTACAGCATCACCGTGACCGAAATGTACAGCGTGCACTGCAGCAGGATGTACCAGCCGAGCGTGCCCAGCACGCCGGCGCCCACGCGCGCGCACACCGCCAGCACCAGTGCGAACACGCCGATCGGCGCGGCCAGCAGCACCCAGCGCACGATGGTGATCATCACGTCGGCGATGGCCTGCACCAGCTCCAGCAGGCGCACGCGGCGTTCCGGCTGCAGGCGGGTGACCGCGAAGCCGAAGAACAGCGCGAACACCACCAGCGGCAGCATGGCGTTGGCGGCCGCCGCGGCGATGGCGTTGCTGGGGATGACCGTGGTCAGCCAGTCGCCGAAGGTGGCCGCGCGCCCGGGCTGGGTGCCGGCGCCGCCGATCGCCTCGCGCAGCGACTCCACCAGCGCCGGGTCGCGCGGGATGAGCGACAGCAGGCCCGGTGCCGCGAACGCCACGTAGGTGCCCGAGGCCAGCAGCAGCACCGCGAACACCACCATGGCGCGGCGCGCGGTGCGCCCGGAGGCAGCGGCATCGGCGGCGGTGTTGACGCCGATGATCACCAGCGAGGCGACCAGTGGCACCACCGTCATCTGCAGCGCGTTCAGCCACAGGCGGCCGATCGGCTCGACCAGGTCGGCGACGCGGTCGGCGAGGGCGGCGTCACGGAAGGCGAGGAACAGCCCGGCGGCGGCGCCGAGTGCGAGCGCCAGCAGGACGCGGGTGGTCTTCGACATGCAGACAGGCGTCCGTCAACGCGCGGGGAGGCGCCAGCGCGACGATAGCCGGTCGTACTCGGTTTCGGGAAGCAGCACGAACACCGGCTGCCGTGCCGGGTCCAGCCAGGCCAGCAGCGTCGCCATCGCCGGATCGTCCATGGCGGTGCAGCCGGCGGTGGCTTCGCCGGGTGCCTTCCACAGGTGCGCGAAGATGCAACTGCCGGCGCCGGGCACGTTGCCGGCGTTGTGGGCGATGACGAACCCGAGGCGGTAGCGCTGGTCGCCATCGGCGTACAGGTCGCGGCGCATGGGTTCGGTGGATGCGGCGATCGCCGGTGCGCCGACGTCCGCGACGTCGACGATGCGGTTGTAGAGCGGCGAGGCCGGCACGTCCACGCACCAGTCGCCGGCATCCATCGCCTGGTAGGGCAGGCCGGTGGCCTCCGCGGCGGCGTAGCCGAACGCGGTGCCGAGCGCGAACACCCCGGCCGGTGCACGGCCGTCGCCTTCGCGTTTCTGCACGCCGGGCTGCGCCGGGTGCAGGCCCAGGCCCCAGGCGCTGCCGTTGCGACCGACGGTCACCGCGACCGGTGTGCCGAGCGCATGCCAGCCGTCGCCGCTGCGCTCGAAGCGCTGCAGGCGGCCGGCGGGCGCGTCCCAGCCCTCTGTGGTGACCAGCACCAGCTGGCGGGCATCGCGCAACGGGGTTGTCGTGTCGCCATCCGCGTCTGCAAGCCGATGCGCGCAGCTGGCGAGCAGCGTGGCGAGCAGGACGAGCACGACCATTGCCGCCGGGTGGGTGCGGCGACGGGAGGGCAAGACATCACGAACAGGTCGCTTCAGCATGCGAGGTGGCCTTCAATCAGGTGAGCAGGTCTGCGAACCCAGGATGAGTGTGCGGCTCTGCCCAGTTGCGGTTCATCACGCCACGCGCGGGCATCCCGCGAGGCAACCCGCCAGCGCCTACGCTCCCGGCAACCGCTGCAGCTCGTCCAGGTTGGCGCCCAGGGCACGCAGGTGCGGGCGGTGTTCGCACAGCAGGAGGAACAGCACGTCCAGCAACTGCCCCAGGGCGGCGCGGTACAGCAGCAGTTCGACCTGCGGCAGGCCGTCGTGCGCGGACACCAGCAGCACATGGTCGGCATGCGCGCGCAAGGCGTTGGCGTCGTGGCGGCCGATGGCCACCACGGTGCCGCGGCGCACATGGAACATGCGTGCCGCATGGCAGAGTGCCGGCTGCTCGCCACGCTCGGCGAACACCAGCAGCACGTCGCCGTTGCCGGCCGCGGAGGTGGCGATGGGCACCAGCGCGGGGTCGTCGTGGTGCACGGCGAGGATGCCGAGCAGCGACAGCCGCGTGGCGAAGGCCCGCGCGGCGTGGCCGTCGTCGCCGGCGCCGGCCAGGAACACGGTACGCGCCTTGCGGATGGCGGCGGCGACGGCATCCAGCCGCGCCGGCGGGTTCAGCAGGCGGGTGGCCTGCTCGGCGCGCGACTTGGCCTGCCAGAGCGTGTCGGCAAGCGCGGCGTGCGGCCCGGCGCCGGGCGCGCCGGCCAGCGCCGGTGCCGCGGCCACGTCGGCACCGCGCGCCAGCGATTCGCCGATGCTGAACTTGAGGTCCGGGTAGCCCTTGAAGCCCAGCTTCTGACTGAACTTGACCACGCTGGACTGGCTGATGCCGAGCGCATTGGCCAGTTGCTGCGAGGAGTAGTCGCGCAGCAGGTGCGCGTTGTCGAGCAGGAAGCCGGCGATGCGGCGCTCGATCGCCGACATGCGCTCGCGCTCGCCACGGATCCGCAGCAGCGGCGGCAACACCGGGTCGGTGCCGTCCATCTCAGCCGCCAGCGCCGCCGTCGGCGATCGGCTCCAGGCCGCGGATCGAGCGGATGCCCAGCCCGGGCGCATCGCCCACCGAGATCTCCGATTCGTTGAACAGCACGCCGCCCTCGACCGGATCGAACCGGCACAGCGAGGGCCCGTCGAGGTCGACCTTGGTGATCACGTTGGCCTTGGCCACCGCCAGGTGCACGGCGGCGGCCACGCTGATGCTGGTCTCGATCATGCAGCCGATCATGCAGTCCATGCCGTGCACGGCGGCGATGTCGGCGATGCGCACGGCGTTGGAGATGCCGCCGGTCTTCATCAGCTTGATGTTGATGATGTCCGCGGCACGCAGGCGGATCAGCTCGATCACCTCGGCCGGGCCGAACACGCTCTCGTCGGCCATCACCGGGGTGTTGACGCGGTCGGTGACGTACTTCAGCCCGGCGATGTCGTGCGCGCGCACCGGCTGCTCCAGCAGCTCCAGGTGCACGCCGGCGTCTTCCAGCGTGCGCACCGCGAACACCGCCTGCTTGGCGGTCCAGCCCTGGTTGGCGTCCAGTCGCAGCAGGGCGCGGCCATCCACCGCGGCGTGGATGGCCTTGACGCGCTCGATGTCGACGCCGATGTCCTTGCCGACCTTAATCTTCAGCGACTCGAAGCCGCGCTCCAGCGCCGACAGCGAATCGGACACCATCTTGTCGATGTAGTCGACGCTGATGGTGATGTCGGTGGTGATCACCGGGTCGCCGCCGCCGAGCATGCGGTACAGCGGCGCGCCGTGCAGCTGCGCCCACAGGTCGTACAGCGCGATCTCCACCGCGGCCTTGGCGCTGGTGTTGCGCTCCAGGGCGCTCTGCACCAGGTGCACGTTGGCGTTGAGGTCGGCGATCGGGCGGCCGATGAGGCGCGGCGCGATGTGGCCGCGGATGGCCGCGACGATGGAGCCGTGGGTGTCGCCGGTGATCACCGCGGTGGCCGCGGCTTCCCCATAGCCGGTATGGCCGTCGTCGGTGTCGATCGCGACCACGATGTCCTCCACCGTCTCCACGGTGCGCAACGCGGTCTTGAACGGCGTCTTCAACGGCACGCGCAGCATCGACAGGCGGATCGCGGTGATCTTCACCGGCGGATGCGCTGGATGCTGGTGATGCGGTCGACGGTCGGGGTGTCGGCGTCGGACAGCATGGGCAGGATCGTGGTCACCGAGACGCCGTTGAGATGCAGGCGGCGCAGCGCTCCGGTTTCCAGCCGGTAGGTCATGCCGCTGGTGTCGTGGATGGCATACGGTTCGCCGTCGACATGGCCGATGATCATCATCACGTGGCCGGGGATGTAGACCAGGTCGCCGACCTGGGTCTCGCGCAGCGCCTTCAGCCGACGCGCGTGGCTGTCGTCCGCACTGAAGGCGATGCGGTCGAGCGCCGGGCTGACCGACTGGTCGCGGGTGTTGCGCGGCAGGAGGATGCCGAAGCTGCGGTGGATCTCGCCGACGAAGCCGCTGCAGTCGCGCGCGTTGTAGCCGTGGCCCCAGCCGTAGCGCTCGCCCAGGAACTTGAAGGACTGGCGCAGCAGGTTGGCCCGCGTGAGCGGCAGGTAACCCTCGGTGACGTCCGCGCTGCGCCGCACCAGTGCCGGCTGGAACGCCAGGTTGCCGTCGGCGTTGCGCACCGGCAGCTCGACGACGTGCGAGGCGTAGGGGTGCTGGCCGTTGACCGGCGCGTCCCCCGGCCAGTCCGGCAGGATCGGCACGCGCACGCCCATCTCCAGCTGCACCGCGGACACCGCCGGCGCCTCCGGCGTGAACGTGGTGCTGGCGGTGGCGCCGGTCACCACCAGGTACGGCAGGCGGCGGCCGTAGTTGAAGATCGCGTCGGCATCGCCCTGGGCCACCGCGTCCTTCTCGATCCACGCGGCGTAGGTCTCGCTGACCACGAAATACCAGGCGCGGTCGCGGCTCTCGTGCGCGATGACCACCGGCGTGCCGGGGAACAGCGCCGATTCCTGGAAACGGTCGATGTCGTGGTCGTCCGGCGAATGGAACACGCGCAGCCGGGTGGGGAAGGTGCGCAGGTCGGCGCGCCGCACCACCATGCCGTAGCGGGTGACCTGGGTCTGCGGGATCGCCTTCAGCGCGAGGTTGGCGACCATGCGGTCGATCGAGCGCGGCGAGCCGGGCTTCCCGTCGGCGTCGTACAGCGTCCGCGTCGGTGGCACCGACAGCGCCTCGATCCATGCGCGCACCCGGCCGGCCTCGAGGGTCGGCGGCAGGGCTTCGAGATCGTGCAGCGCCGGGTCGCTGGCGCGCATGCGGGTGTTCTGGGCCAGGATCGCATCGGCGTTCAACACCACGCGGTCGGGATGGGCCAGCCGGTCGATCCAGTACTGGGCGTCGAGCTGGGGGATGGTGACCCCGGGGACGTCGTGCGGCGTCGCCGGTGCGCGCTGCGCGCGTGGCGTCAGCGCGACGGCGCCGAAGGTGGCGGTCAGCGCGGCGATGCCCA
>DATINB010000493.1:0-6880 GCA_035474775.1 Luteimonas sp. | reverse complement strand
CTGGTCGCCGGGCTGCTCGCCGACGATCACGACCCCGGCATCCGGCGCGCCCTCGCCGAACACCGTCTGCGTCGCGGGCTGCCACAACGCACAGGCCCGGCAGGCCCGCGCCGCGGCCGCCAGGCCGGCGATTCCCCCGGTTGCAGGCGGCACCACCGCGGGTGCCGCGGGGATCCTGCGCCGGGGCGCCTCCGGGGCACGCTCGGCCATGTCGCGCACGCGGCTGCCCGCCTCGCGCATCAGTCCCGGCAGCAGCTGCGCTTCCGGGAGGTGCTTCCAGTACTTCTGCGGCATCTCGGACCGCATCATCGTGGGGTTGAGGCGCGCCGGGTTGAAGATGTTGGCGTAGTAGGTGCGCCACAGGTCCTCGCGCGCGTCGTCGGCCGGCGCGTCGGCGCGGACGCCACCGGGCCCGAAGGCGAGCGCCGCACCATCCCAGTGCGCGCTCCGGTACGGGGTCAGGATCGCCCAGCGCATGCCGGCGAATCGGCGCGCGAAGAACGGTGCCACGCGGTCCACGATGAAATGCTCGGGCTCGAACCAGGCCACGAATGCGCCGTCCTCACCCTTGACCTCGCGGAAGCGGACGAAGGCCTTCATCTTGTGTGCGTCGCGACGCACGGCCTGGCCCAGTGCCTGCGCACGATGGACGTCGGCATCGGTGGCGAGCTCCAGCAGGTGCCGCTCGCCGCCTGCGATCCGCCACAGCATCCGGTACAGCAGCGCGTGGCGGTGCGGATCGCGATGGCACAGCACGCTTCCGGCCAGCGACATGAAGGCTGCGGGCACCGACGGCGCCGCGCGCGTGCGCGGCAGGCTGCCCACTGCCACGCCGCCCAGCAACGTGGCCTGCGCATCGCCGCGCCAGTCCACCGTGTCCGGCATGCAGCCGGCGACCAGCGCCGCGCGCGCCTGCGTGCGCCAGGCGTCCAGGTCCCACGGCGGGTCGACGCCGGCGGTCACCATCGGCGCCGTGCTCAGAACAGCGCAGCCTGCCGCGGTGGCGGCGCGAGCTGTGCGCGCAGGCCGACCGGGTCGTCCAGGCGCCGGCGCGGGTGGTGGTCGAGCACCTGCACGAACGGCAACACCTTGCGCATCGCCACCCGCAGCCGCACCAGGTCCGCGACCCGCAACCTGGCATGCGTGCGCGAGGTGAGGATCCGCGCAACGTTGCGCGTGCCGAGCCCCGGGACGCGCAGCAGCATCTCGCGCGGGGCACTGTTCACGTCGACCGGGAACCGCTCCGGGTTGCGCAATGCCCACGACAGCTTGGGGTCGATGTCGAGATCGAGCATGCCCTCCCCGGCGCCGGCCTCCGGCGTGATCTCGTCGACCGAGAAGTCGTAGAAGCGCAGCAGCCAGTCGGCCTGGTACAGGCGATGCTCGCGCTGCAGGGGCGGTGCCTGCAGCGGCAGCTGGCTGGACGCGTCGGGGATCGGGCTGAAGGCGGAGTAGTAGACCCGCTTGAGGCGGTAATTGCCGTACAGGTTGTCGCTCGTCGACAGGATCGCGCGGTCGCTGGCGGCGTCCGCGCCGACGATCATCTGCGTGCTCTGCCCGGCCGGCGCGAATCGCGGTGGCTTGGCCTTGAACTTCGTCTGCGCGCGCCGCGCCTCCTTGCCCTCCTCGATCCGCCAGCGCAGCTGGCCCATGGCGCTGCGGATGCCGCCCGCGCTCTTTTCCGGCGCCAGCGCGGCGAGCCCGTCCTCGGTCGGCAGTTCGACGTTGATGCTGAGGCGATCGGCATAGCGGCCGGCTGCCGCGAGCAGGTCCGGATCGGCCTCCGGAATCGTCTTCAGGTGGATGTAGCCGGCGAAACGGTGGTCCTCGCGCAGGCAGCGCGCGACCTCGACCAGCTGCTCCATCGTGTAGTCGCCGTTGCGGATGATGCCGCTGGACAGGAACAGGCCTTCGATGTAGTTGCGCCGGTAGAAGTCGAGCGTGAGATCCACGACCTCCTGCGGCGTGAAGCGCGCCCGGCGCACGTTGCTCGACACGCGGTTGACGCAGTACACGCAGTCGTAGATGCAGAAGTTGGTCAGGAGGATCTTCAGCAGCGACACGCAGCGCCCGTCCGGCGTGTACGAGTGGCAGATTCCCGTGCCTTCCGTGCTGCCGATGCCACCGGTGCCGAGCGAATGCCGCGTGTCGGCACCGCTGGACGCACAGGAGGCGTCGTACTTGGCGGCGTCGGCCAGGATGGCCAGTTTTTCGGTGACGTTCACCGGTGCAGTCTGCCGCAGGCCCGTCTTAGCCAATGAGACGGTTGCCCTGCACCGCTTGCGTCGCATCCGGTCGACGATGCGTGAAGGCTGGCCTGAACGGGCGCCCGATGTGCAGCCTGCGTGCAGTCGTCCCTATACGTCGCATACACGACGCGCACAGCAGATTGGCGCGGCACCATTCCCCGAGTCAGGAGATCCGAATGAACAACGACATCAACGACAGCACCGATACCAGCGGCCGCGACGCCAACCGCGACCCGATCACCGGCGCACCCGGCTCCCATCCGGTCGGCGTCGCCGCAGGCGGTAGCGCCGGTGCGCTCGCCGGCGCGGCGATCGGCAGCATCTTCGGCCCCATCGGGACGCTCGTCGGCGGCGCCGTGGGTGCCATCGGTGGTGCCGCGGGCGGCAAGGCCGTCGCCGAGCGCGTGGATCCCACCGCCGAAGTCGCGTATTGGCGCGAGGACGCGCCGAACCGCGAGTACTACGACAAGAGCAGCGATTTCGACCGCGACTACGCGCCGGCCTATCGCCTCGGCACCGAGCATCGCAACGAGGCGGGTGCCACGCGCTGGGAAGACGCAGAGCCCAACCTGCAGCAGAAGTGGGACCAGACCAAGGACACCTCCAGCCTGCCCTGGGACAAGGCCAAGCCGGCCGTGCGCGATGCGTTCGACCGCACCGACCGCACCTACAAGACCTATGGCGAGACCGACAGCCATTTCAGCTCGCAGTACGACAAGGCCGATTACTACAAGTCCGACTACAGCTACGACGACTACCAGTCGGCCTACCGCTACGGGACGCAGGCCCGCTCCACCTCGGCATCCAGCCAGTGGGACGACGCCACCGAGGCGCGTCTCGGCCAGGGTTGGGACTCGGCGAAGGGCAATTCGCGCCTGAGCTGGGACGACGCCAAGAGCGCCGTCCGTGATGCCTGGCACCGCGTCGAGCGCGCCATGCCGGGTGACGGCGACCGCGACGGTCGCTGATTCCCGCGCGATTCGAACCTGGACGGCGCTTCGGCGCCGTCTTTTTTTGTGCGTCGTGCGCGACGTGGCGGGTGACGGGATGCCGCAGACGCAGGGCGCCGTCGCTCAGCGCCCGCGCGACCCGCGCAGCGCCTGCAGCAACTGGTGCAATGCCGGAATGTCCGGCGGCTTGCTCATCTGGTGATCGAAGCAGCCTTCGTCGGCGCGCAGGCCATCGAGCGCCTGGCCCCATCCGGTGATCGCGATGAGCGTCACGCCCGCGGCGTGCGGCAACGCGCGGATGCGTCGTGCCAGCTCGTAACCGTCCATTTCCGGCATGTCGATGTCCAGCAGCACCACGTCCGGCATGGCGCCAGTGAGCAGGCCCAGCGCCGTCCGGCCGTCGTGCACCACCCGCGCCTCGGCCCCGAACTGCTGCAACCAGTCGCCGAAGCTGTCCGCCGCGTCGCGGTTGTCGTCGACCACCAGCACGCGCAGCCCGGCCAGGGTGCCGGACGTGCCGGGTTGCTGCGCCTCGCTGGCCGCCGCGTCCCCGACCGGCGATTCCAGCAGCGGCAGGCGGACGAGGAACTGGCTGCCGCTCCCGGCTCCCTTGCTGCGCGCTTCGATGGAGCCGCCATGCATCGCCACCAGGCTGCGGACCAGCGTCAGACCGATCCCGAGCCCGCCGCGCTCGCGTCCACGCGTGCGCTCGAGGCGGTTGAACAGTTCGAAGATGGTGTCCAGTTCGCCTGGGGCGAGCCCGCGGCCGGTGTCCGTCACTTCCAGCAGCGCGTGGCCCGCGTCCTCCGCGAGGCGCACCGCGATGCGCATGCCGGGCTCGCTGTAGCGGATGGCGTTGTCGAGCAGGCTGGTCACCACCTGCACCATCCGGGCCACGTCACCGCGTACGCGGACCGGGCTCGCGGCGATGTCCAGTGACAGCACGTGCCCGCCACCATCGATCTGTGCGCGGCTCGATTCCACCGCCGAGCGCACGATCATGCCCAGGTCGAGTGGTTCGAGGCGCAGGTCGATGGTCCCCCGCGAGATCCGCGACACGTCGGTGAGCTCGTCGACGAGCCGCGTGAGCTGGTCGACCTGGCGCGCCATGATCTCGTGGAGCCGGCGCACGGTCGCCGGGTCCTCGGACATGCGCAACACATGCAACGACGTCCGGATCGGCGCCAGCGGGTTGCGCAGTTCGTGGGCCAGCGTGGCCAGGAACTCGTCCTTGCGCCGGTCGGCCTCGAGGAGCGCCTGCTCGTTCTGCCGCCGCCCGGTGATGTCGGAAAACAGCAACGCGACGTGCCCGGCGTCGCCGATGCAGAAGGCATGGACATCGAACCAGCGCCCCATCGCCTCCGAGCCGTGCACGAAGCGCTCGGGCTGGCCGGTGGCGGCCACGCGTCCGTAGGTTTCGAACCAGTGCGGCTCGAGGTCCGGTACCAGCTCGCGCGCGGTCCGGCCGAGCGCGTCCTCCAGTCCGGTCTGGCGCGCGAAGGTCGCGTTGGCTTCGATGAACCGGTAATCCATCGGCCGCCCACCGCCATCGAAGATCACGTCGATCACGCAGTAGCCCTGCTCGATGGCATCGGCCAGCTGCCGATAGCGGCCGTCGGCACTGCTGTGCCCGCCTGCACCGCGCAGGTCTTCCCCTCGCTGCGACATCCGTTGTTCCGCCCTGGCAATCCGGCAATGTAACCGCCATCCCGCGGCGTCGCCGTGGTCAGCCAGTACAACCCTCGGGCCGCTGAGCCCACCCTTGATTTCCATCCGCTGAGCATCCACATACCATCCAGACGGATGGAGAACGACGATGCGAGACAGCAGACTCCTGCGTCCCCGGACGCTGGAAAGCGAGAAGATCACCATCAACCTGGGTCACGTGGACCTCGGGCAGATCGATCTGCTGGTACGCGAGGGGTTCTATTCGAACCGCAGCGACTTCATCCGCACCGCCATCCGCAACCGCCTCGGGCACCATGAGGAGGCGATGCGCGATTCGGTGGCGCGCCACGGCCTCGAGCTCGGCCTGCGTCGTTTCAGCCGTACCGACCTGCAGGCGGTGCGCGACGGCGGACGCCCGCTGCATGTCCATGTGCTCGGCCTCGCGGTGATCGACGCCGACGTCGAGCCCGAACTCGCCCGCGCCGCGATCGCCTCCCTGCGTGTCCTGGGGTCGCTGCAGGCGTCGGCGGCCGTGAAGGCGGCCCTCGCCGACCGCACCACGTGACCCACCGCGCGCTGTCCAGCGCGTCCACCCGACCACCACTGGATTCCCGATGCCTCGCGACAGCACCCCCCCGATCGACATGGCCGAAGCCACCCGGCTGACCCGCGAAGGCCGCCTGGACGAGGCCATGGCCGTCCTGCGTGGCGGCGCACCCCTGCCCGCCAAGGTGCCGGCTGGCGCGGCCGCCTCGGCCAGGCCGGCAATCGACGCATTCGAATCGTTGCAGCGCAAGCTTGGCAAGGGGGTGCGGCCGCCGGCCGGGGCGGCGGGGCGGCGTCCGGCGCCGCGCGCCGCGGTTCCGGCCGGCGCGCAGATCCAGAGGCTCAACCACGCCTGCAGCGAAGGCCAGCGCGCCTATGACCTGTACGTCCCGGGCGGCGCCGGCACGGCGGCGCCCCGCCCGTTGCTGGTCATGCTGCACGGCTGCACCCAGTCCGCCGACGACTTCACCCGTGGGACGCGCATGAACGAGCAGGCCGAGGCCCGTGGGGTGCTGGTGGCGTGGCCGGAGCAGCCATCGTCGGCCAATCCGTCGCGGTGCTGGAACTGGTTCAACGCCGCCGACCAGCAGCGCGACCACGGCGAGCCGGCGGTGCTCGCCGGCATCGCCCGCGCGGTGATGGCAGCCCATGCGGTGGATCCGCGACGGGTGTTCGTGGCCGGCCTGTCCGCGGGGGCGGCCACCGCGGCGACCCTCGGCCAGCTCTATCCCGACCTGTTCGCGGCGGTCGGCGTGCATTCCGGCCTGGCCGCCGGGGCCGCCCGCGACATGACGTCGGCATTCGGCGCCATGCGCGGCGCGGCGCCGGGCAGCCCCGGCCGCCTGCCGGTGCGCACCATCGTCTTCCACGGCGACGCCGACGGCACCGTCGACCCGGCCAACGCCACCCAGGTGCTCGCGCAGGCCGCGGCGGGCGTGGCCCTGCTCGCCGAGGTCGAATCCGGGCAGACCCAGGCCGGGGTCGCCTACACGCGCACGCGCAGCCGCGACGGCCACGGCCGCATCGCCCTGGAGTACTGGAACGTGCAGCGCATGGGCCACGCCTGGTCCGGCGGCAGCGCCGACGGCAGCTACACCGCGCCCGATGGCCCGGACGCCAGCGCCGCCATGCTGGATTTCTTCCTGGGCTAGGCGGGCTCCGGTGCGGCGGCCAGGCGTTCCCACAACGACGCGTCCACCTGCTCCAGGGCCTCGAGCGCGGGGCGACCGAACAGGTAACCCTGGTAAAGCGCCACGCCCTGTGCGCGCAGGGTGCGGAATTCGGCGTCGGTTTCCACGCCCTCGGCCAGGAGCGTGCAGCCCAGCGCGCGGGCGGTGTGCTGCACGCCGGCCACGATCGCCTGGCGCACCGGATCGGTATCGATGCCGCGGACCAGTGCCATGTCCAGCTTGATCAGGTCCGGCTGGAAGCCCGCCAACAGCGTCAGGCCGGCATAGCCGGCGCCGA
>DATINB010000492.1:0-4102 GCA_035474775.1 Luteimonas sp. | reverse complement strand
GTTCCCGATCACCAAGCCGGAACTCACCGCCCTGTTCCGCCTGCCGGGGCACAAGCACTACCGCGCCTGTGGCGACCAGGCGCTGCGCAACTTCCTCAAGGGACTGACGCTGCGCCTGCGGGCCGCGTAGCCGCAGTGGGGACCGCAGCGGCGGCGTCCGCCACCGCGGTCACCCGCCAGACCGTGTTGCCGACGTCGTCGGCGACCAGCAACCCGCCACGTGCATCGAATGCCACGCCCACCGGACGCCCCTGCGCGTCGCCGTTGGCATCCACGAACCCGCCCAGCACGTCCTGCATCGGGCCGGACGGCTTGCCGCCGGAAAACGGCACGAACACCACCGTGTACCCGGTGGTCGGCTTGCGGTTCCAGGACCCGTGCAGGCCGATGAACGCCCCGCCGCGCAGCCGCTCGGGCAACAGCGAGGTCGCGCCCGCTTCGTGGAAGGCCAGCCCCAGTGGCGCCACGTGGGAACCCAGCCCGTAGTCCGGCACGATCGCACGCGCCACGACGCTCGCCGGCGCCGCCGGCTGCACGCGCGCGTCGACATGGGTCCCCCAGTAGCTGTAGGGCCAGCCGTAGAAACCGCCTTCGCGCACCGAGGTCAGGTAATCGGGCACCAGGTCGTCACCCAGCTCGTCGCGCTCGTTGACCACCGCCCACAGCCGGCCGCCGTTCCAGGCGAGTGCAGTGGGATTGCGCAGACCCGAGGCGTACAGCCGCCGGGTGCCGCTGACCGGATCGATCTCCAGCACCGTGGCGCGGTTGGCCTCCGCAGCCATGCCGCGCTCGGCGACGTTGCTGTTGGACCCCACGCCCACGTAGAGGCGGGTGCCATCGGCACTGGCCACCATGGCCTTGGTCCAGTGGTGGTTGATCGGCCCGCCGGGCAGGTCGGCGACCTTGACCGGCGCACTGTCGATCCGGGTGGCGCCGGCCGTATAGGCCACCTTGACCACGGCATCGGCGTTGGCCACGTACAGCGTGTCGCCGACCAGGGCCATGCCGAACGGCGACGACAGCCCTTCCAGGAACGCCGTGCGCAGTTCCGCCACGCCGTCGCCGTCGGCATCGCGCAGCAGGCTGATGCGGTTGGCGCTGGGCACGCCGGCACCGGCGCGCTTCATGACCGCCGCCATGGCCATGTCCTTCAGTCCCTTGGCCTCCTTCGGCGGGGCGTTGGTCTCGGCCACCAGGATGTCGCCATTGGGCAGCGCCAGCAGGGTGCGTGGATGGTCGAGGCCGTGTGCGAACGGCGTCACCTTCATGCCAGCGGCGGCGATCGGCTTGCCGCCACTGCTCCAGCCCACGGCCGGCGCGATCTGCACGGTGGGCACCAGCTGCTTCGCGGGCGCGGGCAGCGTGGGAGTGGGGCCGGTCCCCGGCGCATACGCGGCTGCCGCGCCCGCGTCCGGGGTACCGGTCGTGGCAACGGTGGAATCGTCGGGCGGAGGGCCATCACTGCTGCACGCGGCCAGCAGGACGAAGAGCGCGGCCGGGAGCACGGCAGGGCGGGGGGTCTGCATCGCGGTCATCCGTTTGCGGGGCGGGCGATTGCAGCACCTGCACCGTGATCAGGGGATCAGCGGCGGGTCGCCTGCCCGGGAGGCGCGACCTTGCGGAACACCACCACGTGCTGCCACGGCAGGCTGCGCCCCGTGCGCTCCCAGACCAGGCCCGGCCGCTCCACCTCGCGCCGCACCTGGGCTTCGGTCATCCGGTGCAACGGCTTGATCGGCACGCCGTCGTCCTCGCCCCGGTATTCCACCAGCACCAGGCGACCCCCGGGCCGCAGCGCGCGTGCGAGTGCGTCGAGCATCTCCGAGGGCCAGGCGAGCTCGTGGTAGACATCGACCATCAGCGCCAGGTCGATGCTCCCCGCGGCCAGCGCCGGATCGCGCTCGCCGCCGAGCACCGGCACCACGTTGTCGAACCCTGGGGTGGCGGCCAGGGCCTCCAGCCGTTCCACCATCTGCGGCTGCACGTCGACGGCGAAGACCTTGCCGCCGGGGCCGACGAGGGGCGCCAACCGGCGCGCATGCCAGCCGGTGCCGGCGCCGATGTCGGCGACCTGCATGCCGGGGCGGACGTCCAGTTCGCGCAGGAGCACGCTGCCGCGCTCCTCGCGTTCGCGCTCCTCGCGTTCCAGCCAGCCGGCCCCTTGCCAGCCCATCACGCTGGCGATCTCGCGGCCGAAGTAGGTGCGCCCGATGCCGTCGGCGCTGGCCGGCACCTGCCGGTATCCGACGGCACCCGTGTCCGCGGCGTCCGCCGCCGCGGACGCGCTCGGGTGGTCGTCCGCGCGCGATGGCGCCCCGATCGTGGCTGCCGTGGGCCGCGGCGTGCAGCCCGCCGACGCGACCAGCAGCGCGAGCACGACGGCAGGCAGGGTGGCTCGGTGCATGCTCGGCTCCTCGCGGGAGGACGGATGGGAACCCGCGCCCAAGTGACGGCGCGTGAAGCATGGACATGCCGCCGCTTCACGGCCCGTCGGCGACGGCGCTGGCGTAGTGGCCCCCCGCCCATCCGAAGCGAGCCGCGCATGTCCGCGTCCACCACCGATCCCGGCCGTCGCGCCTTCGTCGCCGGCTCCGCCCTTGGCATGGGCGCACTGCTCGTCTCTGGAACGCGCGACGCGGCCGCTGCCGTGCAGGGCGCGGCGCTGCCCGCCTCCGCCACCGGCCGACCCGCGCCGGTGCTGGAAACGCCGGCCCCCGAGCCCGATGCGCGCCGGCTCGGCTGGGCGGTCGCCGGGCTCGGCGAGTTCGCGCTCAACCACATGCTCCCGGCCATCGGCAGTTCCCGCTTCGCGAAACTGACCGCGTTGATCTCCGGCAACCCGGCCAAGGCCCGCGACGTGGCCAGCCGCCACGGCGTGCCGCCCGGTGCCCTCTACGACTATGCGATGCAGGGCCTGCGCGACGACACGAGCGTGGACATCGTTTACGTGATCACCCCCAACTCGACGCACCCGGACCTGGTGATCCGTGCGTTCGAAGCCGGCAAGCACGTGCTCTGCGAGAAACCGATGGCCAACTCGAGCGCCGACTGCCGGCGCATGATCGACGCCGGAAAAGCCGCGGGGCGCAAGCTGATGATCGCCTACCGCGCGCACTGGGAGCCGCACAACCTCGAATTGAAGCGGCGCATCGATGCCGGTGAGCTGGGGACCGTCCACTTCGCCTCCGCCGACCACCATCGGCCGCTCGATCCGTCCAACCCGGCCGACCAGTGGCGCGTGCGCAAGGCGATCGCCGGCGGCGGCTCGCTGGTCGACATCGGCATCTATTCGCTCAACGGCCTGATCTGGCTGCTCGGCGAGACGCCGACGTCCGCGGTGGCCAGCATGTCCGCGCCGGCGGACGACCCGCGATTCGCCGAGATCGAGAACGTGTTCACGGCGCAGCTCGATTTCGCGTCGGGGCGGCGCGCGACGATCTCGTCCGGCTACACCGCCGACCGCAAGCGCATCGACATCTGGGGCGACAAGGCGGTGGGCCTGCTCGATCCGGCCACCAGCTACAAGGGCAACCGGCTGACCATCGGCGACAGCGGCGAGCAGCGCCAGGTGAACCCGCAGCAGGACGACGTGCGCCAGTTCATCGGCGAGGTCGACCACTTCTCGCAGGTGGTGCGCGATGGCGGTGAGCCCGCGACCCCCGGCGAGATGGGCCTGCGCGACGTGCGCATCATCGAAGCGTTGTATGCAGCGGCGCGCACCGGCAAGCGGGTGGCGATCGACGCCTGAGGTGGCGAGTCAGCCGACGTGCACGCCGTGGGCCTCGATCACGCCGGTGGCGATGCCGGCCACTACCAGCAGGATCAGCGCCACCGACAGCGCGATGCGCCGCGTGAGCGCCTTGACGGTGCGGTCGGTGGTGCCCTTGTCGGTGACCATGTAGTACATCCCGGCACCCAGGTTGTAGAGGATCAGCAGCAGGAAACCGACGATCAGCAGCGTCTTCATGGCGTGGGGCCCGGGAGTGAATCGGCGAGGGGGGCGACGTGGCCGCGCCGCGCCCCGGGCACGACGCGCAGCCGCGCGAACAGCCGGCGGCGCACGAAGAACGCGACCGTCATCACCAGCAGGAACAGGCCGTAC
>DATINB010000491.1:0-4604 GCA_035474775.1 Luteimonas sp. | reverse complement strand
ACGCTGGTCAAGCCGGAAAGCAAGGCCATGCTCACCAAGGTGCTGACCTACCACGTGGTGCCGGGCACCGTGACGGCCATGGACCTGATGGCACGGATCAAGTCGGGCGGCGGCACGGCGACCTTGACGACCGTCCAGGGCGGCGCCCTGAAGGCGATGCTGTCGGGCAAGTCGGTGGTGCTGACCGACGCCAAGGGCAACCGGTCCACCGTGACCACGGCGGACGTGATGCAGAGCAACGGCGTGATCCACGTCGTCGACAGCGTGCTGATGCCCTGACCCGCGCATCCTTCCCGTCACAACGGGAAGGTCGTGCATCCCGACGCCCACCGCTCCGGTGGGCGTTTCTGTTTGCCGCTCAGATGGTGACGATGCCGCCCTTGGCGACGATCGGTCCGGTCGGCACGCCATCCGGCGCGCCGCCCCGGGGCTCCAGCGTCACGGCGAGCGTCGAGCCCGGTGCCAGCGCGTCGCGAAGTGCGTCCGGCACCGTCACGGTGCGGGTTTGGCTGGTTGAGATGAGGCCCAGCGAGCGCGGCGTCCCGTCCGCCGGGATGACCCACAATTCGGCGACCCGGCCCGATGGGTCGGCTGGCACGGGTACCGGCACCATCAGCACGGCACCGCGGGCGACATCCACCGTTGCCAGCCAGCCTGCGCTTCCATCGTCGCGGGCCAGCGTGGTGACGGCACCAGCAACGGCAGGCTCTGGCTGGGGCGCAGGCGGTGCCTGCACCACCGGATCCGTTGGCGGTGGTGTCGTCTCGGGCACGCGCCCCCCGAACACGGCGACCAGTGCGATCCCGGCTGCGAGTGCCGTGGCCCCCCGCCAGAATGGCGTGCTGTGCCAGAGTCCGACGCGCGCGGCGTCGCCGGCCGCGGGCCATCCCAGGGTGGTCCGTATGCGCGGCCAGACGTGCGTGGGCACCTCTTCGGGCTCGATCTCGTCGGCAAGCACGGAGAAATGGCGTTCCCACGCGGACACGTGGGCCGCGAATTCCGGTTCCGATGCCATGCGCGCCTCGACCTCGCGCCGTGTCGCGCCATCGAGGACGCCAAGTACGTACTCACCCGCCAGCACCGCGTCCCCGGGGGGTGCGTCGCCGTCGGCTTCCAGGCTGGGGTCGACGGTATTCATGTGTCCATGCACGTCCGAAGCTGCGCCAGCCCGCGCCGGATCCAGCTCTTGATCGAGCCCAACGGCGAGCCACTGCGCCGCGACAGATCCTCGTAGGTCGCCCCTTCGAAGAACGCGGTGCGAATGAGTTGGCGACGCCGGGCATCGAGCTGCTGCATGCAGCCCTCGAGGCGAGCGCCATCGCTGGCCGCGGACGCCGCGTCCATCGGCGACGCGTCCGGATCGGGCAGCTGTTCGGCCAGTTCGATGGAGCCGAGGCGCGTGCCGGCGGGCGTTGCCCGCATCCGATCGATCGACCTGTTGCGGGCAATCGACATCAGCCAGGTCATCGCGCCCGCACGATGGGCGTCGAACCCCTCGGCCTTGCGCCAGACCGTCGCGAAGACGTCCTGGAGGACGTCCTCGGCATCGCCACGGTCGCGGAGCATGTGCAGGCACACGCCGAACAGGCGAGCGGAGGTTGCCCGGTACAGCGCCTCGAAGGCGGTGCGGCTGCCAGTCGCGACGTCGCGCAGCAGCGCATCCAGATCGGTGCCGTCGTCGGCGAGGAGCCGTGCAGCGGATGGGGGCATCGAACGGCCTGGCGGGTGTGGATGGCGCCTGCGAACCCGCGGTCGGGAGGGCTGCCAGGTGGTGTGTGACCGGCAATATAAGCGATGTGCGGTGCCGGCTGGCCGGGCGTCACCCGGGGGAGCGCATCGGCCGGGCACGGCGGCTGCATCTGATCGGGCACGTACGGAGAGCAGTGACATCGCCGGTCCCGCACGTCCGCCTGGACACTGATGCTCCGTACGCGAGGCGGGAGCCGGCGGATGCAGCGCCCCTCAGGCAGCCAGTGACATCACCGTCTGCAGGACCTGCTCGCCGTAGCGCTCGAGCTTGCCGGCACCAACACCCCCCACGCCCGCGAGTTCGTCGGTCGACCGCGGCCTGAGGTTGGCGATCTCGCGCAGCGTGCTGTCGTGGAAGATCACGTAGGGCGGGACGTTCTGCTCGCGCGCGACGCGCGTGCGCCAGGCGCGCAGCGCCTCGAACACGGGCTGGTCCGCCGCGTCCAGCGCGACCTGGCTGGCCGCCCCCCGGGCGTTGCGTCCGCGCCCGGCCCGCTCGGCTGCGCGTGTTGCCTCCTTGCGCAGTACGACCTGGCGCTGGCCCTGCAGCACCGGCTTGCTTGCCGCGGTGAGCCTCAGCCCGCCATAGCCTTCGGTGTCGACGTCCAGCAGGCCGGTCGCCACCAGTTGGCGGAACACGCCGCGCCAGGCCCGCACGTCGAGATCGGCACCCACGCCGTGGGTGCTCAGCCGGTCGTGCCCGAACTGGCGGACGCGTTCGCTGTCGCTGCCGCGCAGCACGTCGATGAGGTGCGCGGCACCGAAGCGCTGGCCACTCCGGTACACGCAGCTGAGCGCCTTCTGGGCGGCGACGGTCGCATCCCAGGTCTCGCCCGGCTGCAGGCAGTTGTCGCAGTTGCCGCAGGATCCGCCGCCGTCGCCGGCGGCATAGGCCTCGCCGAAGTTGGCCAGCAGCATCGCGCGTCGGCACGCCATCGATTCGCAGTAGCCGACCAGTGCATCCAGCTTGCGCTGCTCGACGCGCTTGCGCTCCTCGCCGGACTCGGACTGCTCGATCATCTGTCGCAGCAGGACGAGGTCGCCGAGTCCGTAGCACATCCACGCATCCGCCGGCTCGCCGTCGCGACCCGCGCGGCCGGTCTCCTGGTAGTAGCCCTCGATCGACTTGGGCAGGTCGACGTGCGCGACGAAGCGCACGTCGGGCTTGTCGATCCCCATGCCGAACGCGATGGTGGCCACCATCACCACCCCCTCCTCGCGCAGGAAGCGGCGCTGGTGGGCGGCGCGCACCGATGCATCGAGCCCGGCGTGGTAGGGCAGGGCGTCGATGCCGGCCTCGCACAGCGCCGCCGCGGTCTTCTCGACCTTGTTGCGCGACAGGCAGTAGACGATGCCGGCCTCGCCGCGATGGCCGTCGAGGAACGCGCGCAACTGGCGCAGGGCGTTGTCCTTCTGCACCACGGTGTAGCGGATGTTGGGACGGTCGAACGAGCTGACGAAACGGCGGGCGTCCTCGAGCTGCAGGCGCTCGGCGATCTCGCGCTGGGTCGGCGGGTCGGCGGTGGCGGTGAGCGCGATGCGCGGCACCCGCGGCCAGCGTTCGTGGAGCACGGTGAGCTCGCGGTACTCACGCCGGAAATCATGCCCCCACTGCGACACGCAATGCGCCTCGTCGATCGCGAACAGCGCGATGGCGCTGCTGTCCAGCAACGCGAGGAAGCGCGGCGTGAGCAGGCGCTCGGGCGCGACGTACAGTAGGTCGAGCGTGCCGTCGCGCAACGCGCGCTCGACGGCGGCGGCGGTCTGCGCATCCTGGGTGGAGTTCAGGAACTCGGCCCGCACGCCCAGCTGGCGCAGTGCATCCACCTGATCCTGCATCAGTGCGATCAGCGGCGAGACCACGATCGCGCAGCCCTCGCGCAGCAGGGCGGGCACCTGGTAGCACAACGACTTGCCGCCCCCGGTGGGCATCAGCACCAGCGCGTCGCCGCCATCCGCCACGTGGCGGATGATCGCCCCCTGCGCGCCACGGAATGCGTCGTGCCCGAAGACGTTGCGAAGGCGGTCGAGTGCGGCGTCGGTCATCGTGCAAGGGTAACAAGCGCCCGTCGCATGCCCTGCGGCGCCCGTTGCGCGCGCGTGTCCGGCGATGCCGGATCGCACTGTGGGGCGCGCCTCCTGTCCCGGCGGTGCGTTGCCGGACCTGCAAAACGCTACGGGGCGAAACGGCCTGCGGTCCCACTGCCGTCCACTGTGATCGCCCACCGATGGGCCGTCTCGAGTCGTCCCGCCGCCAATCGAAGAGAGAGAGGCCACGACTGGCGTCTCAGCGACCGGCCACGCGGGCTGCCTTCTGCCAGCTCCAAGTCACGACGAAAGCCACGACAGCGGTCGGGGACGGGAAGGCTGCGCAGAGTCGGCCACGGATGGCCCACGACCCCGACTCGGGCCATGGATGACCTGATGGAGGGGGCGGAGCAGCCTTCCCCCCGGACAAGCAGACGCCCGGCAGCGCCGGGCGTCCGGGTACCACGTGCCGATGGATTACTGAAGCAGCGAGCGCAGCATCCAGGCGTTCTTCTCATGGGTGCGCAGCCGGGAGATCAGCAGGTCCTCGGTCGGCTCGTCGTCGCCGTCGTCGGCCACTTCGATGGCATTGCGTGCCGTGCGGCAGACCGCCTCGTTGCCGACCACCAGCTGGCGCACCATCTCGCGCCAGTCCGGCGCGGCGGGCAGGCCCGGCTCTTCCTTGATCGACGACAGGCGGATGAACTCCGCGTACGAGCCCGGCGCGTTGAAGCCCAGCGCGCGGATGCGCTCGGCGATGTCGTCCAGTGCCGTCCACTGCTCGGTGTACTGCGCCTCGAACATGTTGTGCAGCGCGTTGAACATCG
>DATINB010000490.1:0-1865 GCA_035474775.1 Luteimonas sp. | reverse complement strand
CGATAGTCACGCCGAATGGATTGTCACGGACGCCGCGCGGCATGCGCTGGCGGTCGCGCGCCGGGGCGCCGACGAGCTGCTGGTCGAGTCCGAATTCGTTGCCAAGCTGGCGCGTTCCGAGGCGCTCGGGCGCCCGCTGCGGATCAAGGCGGGCTTCGACCCCACGGCGCCCGACCTGCACCTCGGCCATACCGTCCTGCTCAACAAGATGCGCCGGTTCCAGGACCTGGGGCACCAGGCGATCTTCCTGATCGGCGACTTCACCGCGATGATCGGCGACCCGTCCGGCAAGAACGCCACCCGCAAGCCGCTGTCGCGCGAGGACGTGCTGGCCAACGCCGCCACCTACCGCGCGCAGGTGTTCAAGGTGCTCGACGCGTCGAGGACCGAGGTCCGCTTCAACTCGGAATGGTTCGGGACGATGTCGGCCGCCGACATGATCCGCCTGGCCTCGTCGCACACCGTGGCGCGGATGCTCGAGCGCGACGACTTCGCCAAGCGTTACGGCAGCCAGCAGCCGATCGCCATCCACGAATTCCTGTATCCGCTGGTGCAGGGCTATGACTCGGTGGCCTTGCGCTCCGACGTGGAGCTGGGTGGCACCGACCAGCGCTTCAACCTGCTGATGGGGCGCGGGCTGCAGGAAAGCCATGGCCAGCCGCCGCAGATCGTGCTGACCATGCCGTTGCTGGTCGGCCTGGACGGCGTCAACAAGATGTCCAAGTCGCTCGGCAACTACATCGGTGTGACCGAGCCGCCGATCGACATCGTGACCAAGACGCTGAAGATCGGCGATGCGCTGATGTGGGACTGGATCGAACTGCTGAGCTTCGAGATCGACATCGCCGAGGCCGCCCGGTTGCGCGCCGATGTCGCTGCCGGCGTGCTCAACCCGCGCGACGTCAAGCTGCGGCTGGCACGCGAGCTCGCCGCGCGGTTCCACGATGCCGCGGCGGCGGAAACCGCGATCGCCGGCTGGCATGCCGCCGTGCGCGGCGAGGGCGATACCGCGCTGCTGCCGTTGCAGGACGTCACGGTGCCGGCCGGGGGCCTGCGCATCGGTGCACTGCTGACGGCCGCGGGGATCACGCCCAGCAACTCGGAAGCCGCGCGCAAGCTCAAGGAGCGCGCGGTCAAGGTCGACGGCACGGTGGTCGAAGATGCGGCGCGGCTGCTGGCGCCCGGCTTCGAGGGCGTCCTGCAGGTCGGAAAACGCAACTTCGCGCGGGTGCGGCTGGTCGCGGAGCAGGCATAGCGCGGGTGTGCGCGCCAGGGTCCAGGGCGCGATCGACGACGGACCTGCAGGCGGCTGGCGGGTGGTGGATCCGCCCGGACCGTGTTCAGTGCGCCCTTTCCGCTGGCCGGCCGGTGACGATCAACGCGCGTGCGTCCGGACCGGCCGGCAACCAGCCGTCGGGCGCGGGCCAGTCCCCGCGGGCCTGCAGGACGCCGCGAATGGCGGCGACCTCGCCGTCGGCGATGCGTCGCGCGATGAACCCGGCGTCGGGCGGGACCGTGGCGCCCTGCTCGCCGAGCCACTGCACCTGGCGATAGCGCTCACGGAGCGCGTCCTGCGCGACGCCCGCCGGGTGCAGGCGGATCAACGCGGACAGCGCGACCAGCTGGTCGATCAGCGTGTCGCCTGTCGCCACACGCCCGAGCAGCGCGATGCAGTGGCGTCGCGTGGCGTCGTCCAGGCCCGGGTCGACGCAGCCGGACACGGCCGCGTGGGCCGGCGTCCATTCCGCACGTTCCATGGTCATGGCGTCCAGGTCGGCGATGTCGCGTGCCGTGGCGGGGCGTCCGAAGACGGTCCGCAAGCCGTCCAGGGTCGCCGCGTCCAGGCATGACGCCGGCATGGCGTC
>DATINB010000489.1:0-4796 GCA_035474775.1 Luteimonas sp. | reverse complement strand
CGTTTCTCGGAACGCGCCAGCATCTCCTGCGGCGTTGAAGTGGAAGCCGACGTAGTGATCGTGCTCGGCCACAGCACGCGGTGGCGGGGCGAATTGCGCATGGGCTGCGCGCCCATGCGCGACGCGCTCGACCTGGGCGCGGTCGCGCGGGCGCTGCGTCCCCTGGGCATGACGGCCGATCCGCAGGTCGGTGTCGACGAGGCGACCCGCATCGCCGCCGTCTTCGTGAAGTGCGAACCCGATCGGCGCGGGCGCGTGCGCGGCGCGCGCCACACCATGCTCGACGACACCGACATCAATGCGCAGCGTCATGTGCGGGGCGCCGTGGGCGGCCTCGTGGCCGGGGTGCTGGGCGACACCCGCCTGTTCGTCTCCGGCGGTGCCGAGCACCAGGGACCCGACGGCGGCGGCCTCGTCGCCGTGATCGCGCGCGCGTCATGACGTCCGTATCCGGTGCACCCCGTCGGTCGCTGCGCCCGTTCGCGGGTGCGGGAGCGGGCCGATGACGGCGCCTTGGGAACTCGATGCGGGCGCCCTGGCGCTGGCCTATGCGCGCCGGACGCTGTCGCCGGTCGAGGCGCTGCGCAGCGTGCTGGCGCGGCGCGAGGCGGTGGACCCGCACCTCAATGCCGTGATCGCGCTCGATCCCGAGACCGCCGAGGCGGCCGCGCGGGCGAGCGAACGGCGCTGGAGCCGGGGCGAGGCGCTTTCCGCGCTCGACGGCGTGCCTGTGAGCGTGAAGGACAACATTCCCGTGGCTGGGCAGCCTTGCCGCTGGGGCAGCCGGCTCTGGACGGCGCACCGCCAGCCCCATGACGAACTGCCCGTCCGGCGGTTACGCGATGCCGGCGCGTTGCTGTTCGGAAAGACCAACGTGCCCGAATTCACACTTCAGGGTTTCACCGACAACCTGCTTTTCGGCGCCACCCGCAACCCGTGGGACCTCGCGCGCACGCCTGGGGGCTCCAGCGGCGGTGCCGTCGCCGCAGTGGCCGCCGGCATCGGCCCGGCGGCGCTGGCGACCGACGGCGGCGGCTCCATCCGCCGGCCCTGCGCCTACACCGGGCTGGTGGGCCTGAAGCCGTCGGAAGGTGCCGTGCCGCGTTCCGGCGGACTGCCCGAGATGCTCCCCGGCCTGGAGGTGATCGGGCCGGTCGCGCGGTGCGTGGCCGACGTGGTACGCATCCTGCAGGTGATCGCGCCGACCATGCGCTTCGCCGATCCTGCCTCGCCAGTCCTCGCGCCGCCTCCGTGCCCGCTGCGCATCGCGCACTGGCCGACGATCGCGCTCGGCCCGGTCGATCCCGAGATCGCACGCAGCGTGGCGACCGTGATCGGGCAGTTGCGCTCGATGGGCCACCACGTGAGCGAGGCCGAAGCGCCCGAAGCGGTCGATCGCTTCAACCGGCGGGCCTGGCCCGTGCTCGGCGCGACGGGGCTCGCGGCGGTGTTGCGCGATCGCGGGGCGGAAGCGACGCTCGAGATGACCAGCGCCCTCGCCACGATGCTCGCTGCGGGCCGTCGCCTCAGCGCCGTCGACCTGTTCGACGCGCAGGTCCTGCGTCGGGCCTTGCGCGAGGCGATGGACAACGTGTTCGAGACCGTGGACATGGTGCTCACGCCGGCCTGCGCCGCCATGCCCTGGGCCTTCGATCGCAGCCATCCGGAGACCATCGCCGGGCGCGCGGTCGACGCGCGCGGCCACGCGGTGTTCACCGCCTTCGTCAACGGCGCCGGCCTGCCGGCGCTGGCGCTGCCGGGGCCGCCTTCGCCCGAAGGCATCCCCATCGGCTTCCAACTGGTCGGCCGCCGCGGCGACGATGCGCGGCTGTGCGCGCTGGGGTTGGACTTCGAGCGGCGGCACGGCCCCGCCTGGCACTGGCCGACGGCCGTCTCCTCCCTGCTTCCTCGCTCCGAAAGTTCATCCGCATGAAGATCGTGATCATCGGCGCCGGCGTGGCCGGTGCCATCCTGGCCCGGCAACTCGCCGCACTCCCCGGCGTCGAGCTGCACTGCCTCGAGCGCGTCGGTCCCGACGACCATGCCGAGGCCGGTACCGGCCTGAACGTCGGCCCCAACGCCATCAAGGCGCTGCGCCGGTGTGACGCTGCGCTGGCGTCCGAGGTCGAGGCCGCGAGCCTGCCGTGGCGGCGCTGGACCACGTCGCTGACCGACGGCACCGTCCTGTTCGACCTGCCGCTGTCGCGGGTGGCCGACAACCCCGGCATCCGCATCCGCTGGTCGGAGCTCTACCGGGTGCTGCGCACTGCCGCCGGCCCGGCCATCCGCTACCGGTGCGCGATCGAGCGGATCGGCCCGAGCGAGCACGACGAGGCCAAGACCACGGTGCGTTTCGTGCAGGACGGCCAGACGCATACCCTGGACGACATCGACCTGCTGGTCGGCACCGACGGGCGCTACTCCGCCACGCGGGCCGCCTTCTCCGGCCTGCCCGAAGCGCGCCACGTCGGCGTGGCGATCGTGCGCACGCTCGTGCCCGACACCAGCGGCGGCGCCATCGACGACTACGGTCAGTGGTTCAACGGCGCGCATCGCCTGCTGGCGTTCCGCGTGCCGCCGGCCCACGTGTACATCGCCGCGACCTTTCCGATCGCGCCCGGCGCGGCCATCGACGCGGCCTGGAACACCGAATCGGCGATGCGCCATGCCTTCCAGCCCGCGCACGGCGAACTCGGCGCTCAGTCCCGCTGGCTGCTCGACGCGCTGTGCGAGCGGCTGGGAGAGACGCACTGGGCGCGGATGCAGGAATCCGACGTGCGCTTCGTGGAACCGGTGCGCAACGTCATGTACCTGGGCGACAGCGCCCACGGCATGGCACCGACCCTGGGGCAGGGCGCCACCCAGTCCATGGAGGACGCTTGCGCCGCCGCGATGATCCTGCGGCGCGAGATCGGTGCCGGTCGGTGCGCGCCACGCGACTGGCTGACCCAGGTCGAAGCCGCGCGTGGCGAACGCGTCCGTTTCGCCATGGCACTGTCGATCGATGCCACGGACACGCTGCTCGCCGGTGCCGATCCGGTGGCGGGTGCGCGCTGGAAGACCGGACCGGGCTTCATGGGCGATCTGTCCACGCTGTTCCGCGAGGTCGCGTTGGGCGAGGCCGCCGTGGCGTCGATGGAGGCACGCCCGTGAACGACGCGCTGCCTTCGTCGACCGCGCTCACGCACGGGCTCTTCCATCTGGCGATCAAGACCGCCGACCTGGCGGCGACACGCGCCTTCTGGAGCGGCGTGATCGGCCTGCGCGAGATCGCCCGGCCGGACTTCGGCTATCCCGGTGCCTGGCTCGCCTGCGCGCAACCCGGCGGCCAGGCCATCGTCCACGTCTACGCCGGCGGGCCAGCGCTGGGCGCGACCGGTCTGGCCCCGCGCGGTAGCGGCGCCATCGACCATGTGTCGCTCGCCTGTTCCGGCTACCACGCGTACGTCGCGCGCTTCCGGGCGGCCGGGCTGGACTGGCGCGAATTCCTGGTGCCCGGCACCACCCTGTGGCAACTCTTCGTCTACGACCCGAGCGGCGTGCAGCTCGAACTCACGTTCGAGGGCGCGGTCGAGGCGGGCGCGTCGCCGGACCTCTCGCCGGCCCGCCGCTACCGTGCCGGCGCCGACTTCTTCGATCCCGCGTCCTATCCCGTCCTGGCAGCCGCCGGTTCCTCGCTGTTCCCCTCTCCGGAGTGAATCCATGTCGCATCCCGTCCTTTCACCCGCCCGCCGTTTTGACCTGTGCCGCGTTGGCGGTCTGGCGCTCCTCGTCGCCGCACTCGCCGGCCTGGCCGGGCCCGCCCGGGCCGCCGACAAGGTCCGCATCGGCGTGTTTCCCTCGAGCGCCGCCCTGCCGTTCTACGTCGCCGTCAACCGTGGCTACTTCAAGGCGGCGGACCTCGACATCGAGGAGGTGCCGATGACCAGCCATCCACTCACGGTGCAGGCCCTGGTCGCCAACAACATCGACGCCGCCGTGAACCTCGTGACCCTCGAAGGCGCCAACATGGAAGCGCGCCGGCCCAACACGCTGAAGTACATCTCGCTCAATGGCCAGAATGCGCAGTACGTCATCGAGCAGTTCGTCGCGAGGGCCGACAGTCCGGCCCGGACACTGAAGGATTTCAGGAACGGCTTCCGGCTGTTCTCGGCGCCCGGGCCCGCCAACATCGGCGCGGCGCGTGCGGTGCTCAAGAAGGTCGGACTGACCGAAGGCAAGGACTTCACGCTCCAGGAGCAGCAGATCGGCGTCCACGTCGGCGCGCTGCAGTCGGGCAACTTCGACGGCGGCTACACGCTGGAGCCCTCGGCCACGATCATGGTGGCGCAGAAGGTCGGCAAGCGCATCGAGACCGGCGTGATCTCCACCTACCTGCTGGGCAGCAGGAGTGCCTCGGCCTTCGCCGCCGGTGCCGTCATGTCGGGCCGGTTCATGGCCGACAAGCCCGACGTGTCGAAGCGGTTCGCCGCCGCCTGGGCCCGGGGCGTGAAGGAGGCGCAGGCCGACAGCGGCGCGCGCGGCTACCTGGTGCAGGGGATGAAGGTGCCACCGGACCTCGCCGCCACCGTGCCGCTGCCGCGCATCGTGATGGTCGGGGACCTGTCGCCCGCCGACGTCGGCGACTTCCAGAAATTCCTCGACATCGGCACGGAGCTGGGCGTGGTGAAGGAAAAGATCGACGGCAAGTCGCTGGTGCGGGCCTTCTGATGCGCGTGATGAATTCCGGCCTTCCCCTGGGCACGCACACCGCGCCCGCCCTCGACGCCGACGCGGGCGACGACTCACGCCGCTGG
>DATINB010000488.1:0-1853 GCA_035474775.1 Luteimonas sp. | reverse complement strand
GCAAGGCCGCTAGTGCAGGTGCTGGCGGTGCCGTTCCTGCTGGTGTCGGCCGCGCGCATCCGGACTCTGTCGTTCGACGTGACGATATCGCGCGAGACGGTGCTGCATACGACGGCGCTGGTCGGCAGCGGGGTCTACCTTCTGGGCGTCGCCGCGATCGGCTATCTGCTGCGGGAAACCAGCATGACGCTGGGGCCGCTGGTGCAGATGCTGTTCTTCATCGGCGCTGTCATGGTGCTGGCGGTGCTGCTGCTGTCGGGCGAGTTGCGCGCCCGCGCCCGGATGCTGATTTCTCGCAACTTCTTCACCTTCACCTACGACTACCGGCGGGAATGGCTGCGCTTCATCCGGACGCTGTCGGACAGTGCATCGCAGACGGGACTGCACGAACGCGCCGTCCGCGCCATGGCCGACGTTTTCGAGTGCAGCAGCGGCGCGCTGTTCCTGCGCGGGCGCGGCAACATCTTCGCGATGGCGGGCCGCTACAACTGGTCGGGGGCAGCCGGCATGCTGGCGCTGCCCAACGCGCTGACGGAGCGGCTGAGCGAGCGGCGAGCCGTGCTGAACCTGCGCGACGGGCTGGACCTCTCCGGCGATCCTTCGGAGCAGGCGGTGCTGGGCTGGGTCCGGCGGCTGAACGCGCCGTGGCTGCTGGTGCCGCTGCGGCTGCGCGACGAGATCGTCGGCGCCATCGTGCTGAGCGAGCCACGGGTCCCCCGCGCCTTGACCTGGGAGGACGAGGACCTGTTGGAGATCCTGGGCGTCCAGATCGGCAGCTACATCGCCGAGGAGCAGGCGAGCCGCGCCCTGTTCGAGGCGCAACGGTTCGAGCGGCTGGGCCAGTCCTTCAGCTTCGTCGCCCATGACCTGAAGAACATGGTCAGCCAGTTGTCGCTGATCCTTCAGCACGCCGAGCGCCACGGCGACAACCCCGAATTCCAGCGCGACACGCTGGAGACCATTGGCGACTCGGTCGAGCGGATGCGGGCGCTGCTGGGCCGGCTGAAGGAGCGGAGCGAGGCCGGCGTGCAGGCGCCTGCCGGGGTTGCAGACCTACGGGGGATGCTGCTGGACGTGGTCGAGCCGAGGCGCCCCGCCCTGCCGGGCCTGGGATTGGGCCGGATCGACGCCGGAGTCGCCGTCGCGGTGGACCGGCTGGGCTTCACCGCCGCCCTCGAGAACTTGGTGCAGAACGCCATCGACGCGGCGCGCGGGCGGATCACCGTCTCGGGTTTCGCGGAGAACGGCCATGCCGTGGTCGAGGTCACCGACGACGGCCCCGGCATGACCGACGCCTTCGTCCGGGACCACCTGTTCCGGCCCTTCGCTTCGACCAAGAGCACCGGCTACGGCATCGGCATGTACCAGACCCGCGACCTGATCGAGCGCTGGGGCGGACATCTGGAGATCGAGAGCGAGGTCGGCACCGGCACGACGGCGCGCGTGCTGATGCCACTTGCGGATACGCGATCCGATAAACTGGAGGAGCAGGCTACCCCATGACTTCAACCTTGGCGGCTGCCCGCACCCTGCTGCTGGTCGATGACGATCCCGCGATCCTGCGCGGCTTGAAATGGTCGTTCGAGGACTGCGAGGTCCATACCGCGTCCGACCGCGAGAGCGCGCTGCGTCAGGTCAAGGCGTTGAGACCCCCCGTGGTGACGCTCGACCTGGGCCTGCCCCCGGCGCCCGACGATGCCGTGGAGGGGCTGCGCACCCTGGCGGAGATCCTGGCCGTCGCACCCGAGACCAAGGTGATCGTGGTCACCGGCAACGAGGAGCGCGCCCATGCCGTGCGAGCCATAGCGTTGGGCGCCTATGACTTCTACCAGAAGCCGATCGACGGACAGGTC
>DATINB010000487.1:0-6752 GCA_035474775.1 Luteimonas sp. | reverse complement strand
GATCTCCACGTCGTCGCCGGGCGAGGCCCGCCCGAGGACCCAGCCGGTGACCTGGTCCTTGTGGCCCGGATGACCGATGCCGATCCGCAGGCGATGGAAACCGCCGTGTCCCAGCAGGCGCATGGTGTCGCGGAGTCCGTTCTGCCCGCCATGCCCGCCATCGAACTTCAGGCGCGCGACGCCGGGTGGCAGGTCGAGTTCGTCATGCGCCAGCAGCGCCTGGCCGGGTTCGATCTTCCAGAAATTGAGTGCGGCGAGGACCGACTTGCCGCTGAGGTTCATGAACGTGGCCGGCTTCAGGAGCCAGACGGGCGTGCCGCCGACCTCGATCCGCGCCGTTTCGCCGAACAGCTTGCCCTCGACCGAAAAACGCGCCCGGGCCTGTTCGGCGAGCACATCCACGAACCGGAACCCGGCGTTGTGCCGGGTCCGGGTGTGTTGCGGGCCTGGATTCCCCAGGCCGACGATCAGGCGCAGGCCGTCCATCCGCACGCGGTGCACCGGCGCGCCGGAACGGCGCGACGGTGCCTGCGATCAGGCCTCGCTGCCACCGGTGGCGGCGTCGTCCTGCTTGCTGGCCGGCACCTCGGCGCCTTCGGCGTCGATGACCTCCTCTTCGATCTCCTCCTTCACGAAGCGCGCCACGGCCACTGCCGGGTTGTGCTCGTCGTCGACCTTGAGGGTCGACTCGACGCCCTTCGGGAACTTGACGTCGGAGAGGTGCACGGTGTCGCCCACCTGCATCTCGCCCAGGTCGACCTCGATGAACTCGGGCAGGTCGGCCGGTAGGCAGCTCACCTCGATCTCGTTCATCTCGTGGGTCAGGGCCACGTCCGCGGCCTTGCCGGCCGGCGAGGTGTCGCCGTTGATGAAGTGCAGCGGCACGTTCATGCGCACGGCTTCGTTGGCGCTGACGCGCTGGAAGTCGATGTGCATGATCTGCTGCTTGTACGGGTGGCGCTGCATGTCACGCAGCAGGACGCGCTCGGTCTTGCCGTCGAGTTCGAGCGACAGGATGGAGGCGTAGAACCATTCGTTCTGGCTGGCCACCCAGGTCTTCTCGTGCTCGAGCTGGATGCTCCTGGGCTCGGCGTGGCCGCCGTAGATGACTGCCGGCACCAGGGCATGGCGACGCAGGCGGCGGCTCGCACCCTTCCCCTCGTCGTTGCGGCTGGTGGCCGTGATCGTGTGTTCGGACATTGTCTGTACTCGCTTGCTTGCAATGGACCGCCTCGCGGCGGCGATGACACTCACCCGCGACCAGGTGAGTGGAGTGGGCCGGACGGCCCGCCCGCCGCGCATGCGGCGGGTGACGCGGGGACAGGCACGCGGCCTGCCCGGTACAACCTGTTCAGTCGACGTAGAGCGAACTCACCGATTCGCCGAACGCGATGCGGCGGATGGTCTCCGCCAGCAGCTCGGCGACGCTCAGCTGGCGGATGCGCGGGCACGCGCGTGCCGCCTCGGACAGCGGGATGGTGTCGGTGACCACCAGCTCGTCGAGCTCCGACGCCTCCACGTTGGCGATCGCCGCACCCGACAGCACGGGATGCGTGCAGTAGGCGACCACCTTGATGGCGCCCTCGGCCTTGAGTGCCGCGGCAGCCGCGCACAGCGTCCCCGCGGTATCGACGATGTCGTCGACCAGCACGCAGGTCTTGCCACGCACGTCGCCGATGATGTTCATCACCGTGGACACGTTGGCCTTCGGGCGCCGCTTGTCGATGATCGCCAGGTCGGCATCGTCGAGGCGCTTGGCGATCGCGCGTGCGCGGACCACCCCGCCCACGTCCGGGGACACCACGATCAGGTTGTCGGTGCCGTGGGCACGCCAGATGTCGGCGAGCAGCAGCGGCGAGGCATAGACGTTGTCGACCGGGATGTCGAAGAAACCCTGGATCTGGTCGGCGTGCAGGTCGATGGTGAGCACGCCGTCGGCACCCACCGCGGAAAACATCTTGGCCGCGACCTTGGCGGTGATCGGGACCCGCGAGGAGCGCAGGCGCCGGTCCTGGCGGGCATATCCGAAGTACGGCACCACGGCGGTGATGCTGGCGGTGGACGCGCGCTTGAGCGCATCGATCAACGCCATCAGCTCCATGAAATGCTGGGCCGTGGGCGCGCAGGTCGACTGCACCACGAACACGTCCTGGCGGCGGACGTTCTCCTCGATCTCGACCTGGAGCTCGCCGTCGGAGAACGTCGACACCAGCGCCTTGCCGAGCGGGACGTTCAGCTCCCGGCACACCGATTCGGCCAGCGGCTTGTTGGCATTGCCACTGAAGATCAGCAGGTTTCGACCTTCTTTCATGATCCGGGGCAACGTCCTGGGGCGCTTGTCCGGCACGCGGCGCCGGACAGATGGTTGGCAGGGGCGGCAGGATTCGAACCTGCGGATGCCAGGATCAAAACCTGGTGCCTTGGGCCACTTGGCGACGCCCCTGCGGAGGTTCCGCCGCGCATGCATCCAGCAACGGCGAGCGCATCGCGCCAGCCGCCACCCAGGCATCCAGCCCCGGCGGAAGCGCCGCGAGCGCCGCTTCCGCGAGTCCGCGCTCGGCGAATTCGATGAAGCAGCCGCTGCCCGACCCGGTCATGCGCGGCGTGCCGACCTGCGACAAAGCGCGAAACGCAGCCTCGACGGCCGGTTCACGCAGACGCAGGACCGGCTCGAAGGCATTGCCGAGCGGAGCACCCGAAACGAAGTCGGCTATTGTCACGGCCACGGCATTTCGCGTCAATTCACGCGCTGCGAACAGTTGGGCCGTGCTGGCATGTGCGGCAGGCACGACCAGCAGGTACCAGGCGGGCGGCAGCTCGATTTCCGTGAGGCGGTCGCCAATGCCCTCGGCCCACGCGTTGTGGCCATGCACGAATACCGGAACGTCGGCGCCCAGCGCCGCGCCCAGCGTGGCCAGGGCTTCCGCGCCCAATCCGCTGCCCCACAGGCGGTCCAGCGCAACCAGCGCGGTCGCCGCATCCGAGGAGCCGCCACCGAATCCGCCGCCGGCCGGAATGCGTTTTTCGACGCGGATGTCAGCACCTTTCGCGATTTTAGCAGCAGATTGCAGAGATTTTGCAGCACCGAGGGTGAGGTCGAGGTCCTCGGGAACCCAGTCGAGCCCGGGCCCGTGGCGCTGGATCCGTCCGTCGCCGCGCACGCGGACGTGCACGCGGTCGCCCCAATGCAGGAACCGGAAGACGGTCTGGATGTCGTGATAGCCGTCCGCGCGACGCCCCACGATGCGCAGGAACAGGTTGAGCTTGGCGGGGGCTGGCCAGACCGACCAGCCATCGCTGCCCCGATGGTCCGGGCCAGGCGTGAGGCCGAGGGTCACGGCGCGGGGTGTCCGCCCCAGCTGTCCACCACCAGGCGCACGCGCGCATCGCCGCGCACCGCGTCGAGCCGCTGCGGCAGCACGCGGTCGTCGACCTCCACCCAGGACCGGTAATCGATGGTCCAGCCTCCCTGGACCAGCCGCGCGGGCCGACGGTCGGCTCCGAAGGCAACCTCGGCCGGGCCGAAGCGCGTGACATCGGCGCGCGCGCCGCGGACCCAGGATGCCAGTGCCGCCACCGGAACCTCCAGGCGGGTGGCATCCAGCAGCAATGCCGCAGCGTCCGGACCCTCGCGGGTCCCGCCCTCCAGCCCGTCGAGCCGCGCCCCGGATCCGTCACCGTCCAGCCGCCAGCCCTGCCGGGTGACGGGAGCGGCCAGCGTGACCGTGAACTGGTCGCCGTCCTGCCGCCAGTCGAGCCGCCCGCTGCCGCCATCGCGCCCGCGGGAGACCGCGACGCGGCCGGACAGCATCCAGGCGGGCTGCGCCGCCAATGCGGTCTCGCGGGTGGACTGCGCCGCTTCCGCGGCCGCGATGTCGGTGGGCGACAGGGCCGGCAGCGCCAGTCGGGCGGGTTGCGACACGCACCCCGCCATGCAGACGCACGCAAGCAACGCCGCCTTTCCCGCTGCGCTCATGCGCCGGTCTTCTCGAGGGCCCGCTGCAGCGCCCGGCTGTCGGGGTCGAGCTTGCGGGCCTGCTCGAAGAAGCGGCGCGCCTCGTCGCGTTGCCCGGTCGCCCACAGCACCTCGCCGAGGTGCGCGCCGATCTCCGCATCCTCCTGCAGGCCGTAGGCACGGCGCAGCGCGACCAAAGCCTGGTCGAGGCGGCCGAGCCGGTAGAGCACCCATCCGTAACTGTCGATGATGGCCGGGTTGTCCGGCTCGGCAACGCGCGCGCGATCGATCAGCTCGAGCGCTTCGCGGTAACGGGTCGTGCGGTCGGCGAGCGTGTAGCCGAGGGCGTTCAGGGCCGCCACGTTGTCCGGATCCGACACCAGCACGCGGCGGAGATCGGCCTCGGCACGGGCGATGTCATCGCGGCGCTCCCACATCAGCGCCCGCGAATACAGCAGCGCACCCTCGTCGGCGAACGCCGCGAGCCCCCGCGCATAGGCGTCGAGCTCGGCGGCGGCATCACCGGCCTGGGTATGCAACTCGGCTTCCAGGAGGTACGCGTCGCGCCGGATGCCGTCATCCGCGCCGGCGTCCTGCTGCAGGGCGCGGAGATCGGCGAATGCGTCCGCCTGGCGTCCGAGGTCGTACAGCACCTTGTCCGCCCGAAGCCGCGCCTGCCAGCGCTCCTCGCCGCCGGGCACGCCCCGGTACCACGCCAGGGCGTCCTCGCGCCGCTCCAGGAATTCGGCGACCTGGCCCAGCAGCAGGCGACGCGCCGGGTCGGGCGTTCCGGCATTGCGCTCCAGCTCCGCGTACAGGGCGGTCAGCGCAGCGGTGTCTTCGGCCTTCGCGAGAAGGGACGCGCGCAGTGCATAGCTGCGGTCGGTCTGCTCGCCACTGGCCAGCACCGCCGCGGCGGCGGCGGTGTCCTGCAGCTGGTCGTACTCGAACGCGATCGCCATCCGCAGCTCCAGCGGAATGCCGGGGACGGCCGCCACCTCGGCAAGTGCGGCGGCGGCGGCCTGCGGCTGCCCGGATTCGCGCAACTGGCTGGCGCGCAGGATCGCGACCCTCGGCTCACCCGGAAAACGCGCCACCACCGCCTCGACGATGCGCTCCGCCAGTGCGGCATCCCCGAGTTGCTGGGCGAGTCCACCGAACGCCAGCCATGCCTGCAGGTCGTCCGGGATCGAGCCCGACTCGACCAGGTCGCCGAGCACGGCCGCGGCCACTGTACGATCGCGCGCACCCGGCCCCAGCGCGGTCAGCGCATGGCGCCACCCACGCGGGTCCGGATCGCGCAGCAGGGCCTCCAGGCCACGGCGCGCTGATTCGCGATCGTCGGCACGCAGCGCCAGGGCGACCTCGGCGGCGCGCATCGACAGCGAACGTGGCGCGCGGGCGTGCCAGAGGGCCAGGGCCTCCCGGGAGCGCGCATCGTCGCTGGTCAGCAGGCCGATCCGGGTGGCACGCTCGGCCAGCCCGGCATCGTCACCGGCGGCCCTCGCGGCCTGCAGGTACCAGCCGGCGGCTTCGTCCAGGCGGCCAGCCTGCAAGGCGAATTCGCCCGCGAGCGTGGCCTCGGCGACATCCGCGCCAGCCATGCGCGCCGTCTCCGGGACCGCTGCGGGAGCGACGCCCGCAGCCGCCAGCAGCAACCCGGTGAACAGGCCAGCCAGCCCGGCCTTGCCACCGGGATACGCGCGGCGCGCGCGCAACGTAAAATGGCCGTCTGTCATGCCCGAAGCTTATCGCAAGCACCTGAACGGATGAGCCTTGTCGCCATCGGAATCAACCACCAGACCGCGCCGGTCGCCCTGCGCGAACGTGTGGCGTTCGCCGATGACGCGATGGCCTCGGCACTGGCCGAATTGCGCGCCCTGCCGCAGGTTCGCGAGGTGGCACTGCTCAGCACCTGCAACCGCACCGAGCTGTACGCGGTGGCGGACGATGGCGGCGCGGCCCTCGCGGAATGGCTGGCCACGCGCCCCGGCGACGCGACCGACGGGGCCCTGACCGAGACCGGCCTGCACGCCTACCTGTACGTGCACCGCGACGGCGAGGCCATCCGTCACCTGTTCCGGGTCGCCAGTGGCCTGGACTCGCTGGTGCTGGGCGAGCCGCAGATCCTCGGGCAGGTCAAGCACGCGTGGGCGACGGCGCGCAGCGCCGGCACGCTGGGCGGCCGGCTCGACCGGCTGTTCCAGCACGCCTTCGTCACCGCCAAGCGTGCGCGCAGCGAAACCCGCATCGGCAACAGCCCGGTTTCGATGGCCTCCATGGCGGTGCGGCTGGCGCAGCAGTCGTTCGCCCGCCTGGAGGATTCCGTCGTGCTGCTGGTCGGTGCGGGCGAGACCATCGAGCTCGCTGCGCGCCACCTGGCGCAGGCGCGGGTCAAGCAGCTGCTGGTGGCCAACCGCACGCTGCAGCATGCCCAGGACCTGGCCGCGCGCCACGGCGGCGTGGCCCTGCCGCTCGATGCGCTCGACCGCCACCTGCAACTGGCCGACGTGGTGTTCTGCGCCACCGCCAGCCGCGCGCCGATCATCCATCGCGCGCAGGTCGAGGCGGCCCTGCATGTCCGCCGCCACCGGCCCATGCTGTTCCTGGACCTGGCGGTGCCGCGCGACGTGGCGGCCGACGTCGGCGACCTCGATGATGCCTACGTCTACACGGTCGACGACCTGGAACGCGCCGTCGAGGTGGGTCGCCGGGGGCGCCGCGAGGCCGCGGAGGCCGCCGAGACCATCATCGACCTGCACGTGGGGCGGTACACCGAGTCGCTGCTGGCCGGTCA
>DATINB010000486.1:0-3671 GCA_035474775.1 Luteimonas sp. | reverse complement strand
GTGCCCCTGGTCGCCAACGACGATGTCGACGCGGCCACGGACGGCCGGGCCGACGGCGTGCACCTGGGCCGCGACGATGGCGACGTGGGCCAGGCGCGCCGAGTGCTGGGCGGCAGCGCGCTGATCGGCGCATCCTGCTATGGCGATCTTGATCGCGCCCGTCGCGCCGCGGGGGAAGGGGCAAGCTACCTCGCCTTCGGCGCCTTCCACCCGTCCCCCACCAAACCCGGCGCCACGCGGGTGCGCCCCGACGTGCTGCAACAGGCGCGCACCCTCGGCCTGCCGCTGGTCGCAATCGGCGGCATCACGCCAGCCAACGCCCCTGCCCTCATCGACGCCGGTGCCGACCTGATCGCGGTCATCAGCGGCGTCTTCGATGCGCCCGACCCACCCGCGGCCGCACGCGCGTACCGCGCGTGTTTCGCCTGAAATCCCGAGGACCAGAATGCATACCCCGCACTCCCAGCAGTTGTTCTCCCGCGCCCAGGCGCTGATGCCCGGCGGCGTCAACTCGCCCGTGCGCGCGTTCAAGTCCGTCGGCGGCGAACCGTTCTTCGCCCGCCGCGCCGAGGGCCCCTATCTGTTCGACGTGGACGACAACCGCTATATCGACTACGTGGGGTCATGGGGCCCGATGGTGGTCGGCCACAACCACCCGGCCGTGCTCGAGGCCGTGCTGCGCACGGCGCGGGATGGCCTCAGCTTCGGCGTTCCCAACGCACTCGAGGTGACCATGGCCGAGACGCTGACCCGTCTGGTGCCGGGCTGCGAGATGGTCCGGATGGTCAATTCGGGGACGGAGGCCACGCTGTCGGCGGTCCGCCTGGCACGGGGAGCGACCGGTCGCAGCCGCATCGTCAAGTTCGAGGGCTGCTACCACGGCCATGGCGACTCGTTCCTGGTCAAGGCCGGCAGTGGTGCGCTGACGTTCGGCGTGCCGACCTCCCCCGGCGTGCCCCGCGCGCTGGCCGACCTCACCCTGACCCTGCCCTACAACGACTTCGCCGCCGCGACCGCGCTGTTCGACGAAGCGGGTGACGAACTGGCCGCGTTGATCATCGAACCGGTGGTGGGCAATGCCAACTGCCTGCCCCCGCGCGACGGCTACCTGCAGCACCTGCGCACGCTGTGCGACGAACACGGCACCGTGCTCATCTTCGACGAGGTGATGACCGGGTTCCGGGTCGCGCTCGGCGGGGCGCAGGCGCGCTACGGAGTGGTCGCCGACCTCGCCACCTTCGGCAAGGTGATCGGCGGCGGGATGCCGGTCGGCGCCTACGGCGGGCGCCGCGACCTGATGGCGCAGATCGCACCCAGCGGACCGATCTACCAGGCCGGCACCTTGAGCGGGAATCCCGTGGCGATGGCGGCCGGGCTGGCCATGCTGGAGCTGGTCCAGGCCCCCGGTTTCCATGCCGATCTCGAAGCGCGCACCAACCGGCTTTGCGACGGCCTGGAAACGGCCGCGCGTGCGGCCGGCGTGCCGTTCACCACCCAGCGCGTCGGCGGCATGTTCGGACTGTTCTTCAGCGACGCCGTGGTCGACACCTACGCCCAGGCCGTGGCCTGCGATGCGGTGCGCTTCAATGCCTTCTTCCACGCCATGCTGGATCGCGGCGTCTACCTGGCGCCGTCCGCTTACGAGGCGGGCTTCATGTCCGCCGCGCACGACGACGCGGTGATCGCGGCCACGCTCGACGCTGCCGTCGAAGCCTTCGCGCTCATCGCCTGAAACACGCCTGATCGATCCGTCCGCCACTGGAGTTCCGATGCGCCTCGAGACACTCGCGATCCACGCCGGCGGCGAACCGGATGCCGAAACCGGCGCCCTGTCGCCACCGATCCACCTGGCCACGACCTTCCGCCACGGCCCCGCCGCCGAGCGCGTGGCCGGCTACGAGTACCAGCGCGAGGGCGATCCCACCAACGACCGGCTGCGCGCCGCCATCGCCGCACTGGAAGGCGCCGCGACCGCGCTGACCTTCGCCTCCGGCATGGCGGCGATGTCGGCCCTGCTGGAGTCGCTCCCACCCGGGGCGCGCGTGCTCATTCCGTCCGATTGCTACACCGGGCTGCGCATGCTGGCGTCGGGCTTCCTGCCCGACCGTGGCGTGCGGGTGGACAGCGTCGACATGTCCGATCTCGGAGCGGTGCGGTCCGCGTGCGACGGCGTCGCGCTGATCTGGGCGGAGACGCCATCGAACCCGCTGCTGCAGGTGACCGACATCCGCGCGCTGGCCGAACTCGCGCACGCGCACGGCGCGCTGCTCGCATGCGACAACACCTTCGCGACGCCGGTCCTGCAGCAGCCGCTGGCGCTCGGGGCGGACGTGGTGATGCATTCGACCACCAAGTACTTCGGCGGCCACAGCGACGTGCTGGGTGGCGCGCTCGCGTTCCGCGACGCGGGCGACCTCCACGCACGCGTCGCGCGCCGGCTGCACGTCACCGGTGCCAACCTCGCACCGTTCAGCGCTTGGCTGACGCTGCGTGGCTGCCGATCGCTGCCGGCGCGCATGGCCCTGCATTGTTCCAATGCGCGCCGGATCGCCGTGTTCCTGGACGACCAGCCGGAAATCGCGCGGGTCAACTACCCGGGCTTGCCGTCGCACCCGGGCCACGCGACCGCAACGGCACAGATGCGTGATTTCGGCGGCATGCTCAGCATCCACCTGCGCGGCGGTCGCGAGGCCGCCCTGGCGATGACCGGCGCACTGAAGGTGTTCAGCAACGCCACCTCGCTGGGTGGCTGCGAGTCGCTGGTCGAGCACCGTGCCTCGGTCGAGGGGGCGGAGCCGACATCCAGCCAGGACCTGCTGCGGATCTCGGTCGGCCTCGAGCACATCGACGACCTGCTCGAGGATCTGGCCGGCGGGCTGCGCGCGACCTGACGCGCCGCAGCCCCGCTACCCTGCGTAGGCGCGCAGGCATGCACCCAGCCGCGCGATGCCGTCCTGCACGGCCAGGGCATCGATGTTCAGCGGCGGCACGAACCGCAGCACGTCCGGTCCGGCCTGCAGCAGCAGCAGGCCGTGCGCGGCCGCATGGTCGAGGATCTCGCCGGCACGGCCTGCATGGCCGGGGCGCAGCTGCGCACCCAGCATCAGGCCGCGGCCGCGGATCTCCGAGAACAGCTGCAGCTCGGCGTCCAACCCGGCCAGCGCGGCCCGCAGCGCGCGGCCCTGCGCCTCCACGTTGGCCTCGATGTCGGCCGAGCCCAGCTTGCGCAGCGCAACCCGCGCCACGGCGGCGGCCAGCGGGTTGCCGCCGAACGTGGTGCCGTGGGCACCGAACTGCATGACCTCGGCGACGACCGGTCCGGCCAGGAGCGCGCCGATCGGGAAGCCGCCGCCGAGCGCCTTGGCGAGCGTCACGATGTCGGGCACCACGCCGTCCTGCCAGTGCGCGAAGAGCGTGCCGGTGCGACCCATCCCGCACTGGATCTCGTCGAGGACGAGCAGCGCGGCATGCCGATCGCAGAGTGCGCGGGCCGCCGCAAGGAAGCCGGGTGCGGCCGGCATCACCCCACCCTCGCCCTGCACCGGCTCCACCAGGACCGCGGCCACGTCGCCACCCGCCATGGCGGCCTCCAGGCCACCGACGTCGTTGAAGTCGACGTAGCGGAATCCACCGGGAAGCGGCTCGTAGCCCTCGTGGTATTTCGGCTGGGC
>DATINB010000485.1:0-6071 GCA_035474775.1 Luteimonas sp. | reverse complement strand
CGGAGCGGCTGGCCGATGCGATCCTGGCCACGCTCGGCGACGGCTTCCGCTTCGGAGCCGATGAATTCGCGATCACCGCCAGCATCGGCATCGCGCGCGCGCCCGAGGACGGCGAACGCCCGCAACTGCTGATCCGCAATGCCGATGCCGCGATGTACGAGAGCAAGCGGCGCATGCGCAATGGCCGCCAGGCGTTCACGCCGGCAATGGCGCAATCGCAGCGCGACCGCCTGCGCTTCGAGACCCAGCTGCGGCACGCGGTCGACAACGACGAGTTCCACCTGGTCTACCAGCCGCAGGTGGATCTGCGCAGCGGCCGCATCGTCGCCGCGGAGGCGCTGATCCGCTGGGAAAGCCGGCTCGGCGAGATGCGTCCGGATCACTTCATCGCCCAGGCCGAGAGCACCGGCGACATCGTCCGCATCGGCGGCTGGGTGCTGCGCGAGGCCTGCCGCCAGGCGGCGGCCTGGCGCGACGCCGGCCTGGGCATCGTGCGCGTCGCGGTCAACGTCTCGTACCGGCAGTTCCTCGGCGACGACCTCGCCCGGACGGTGGCGGAGACGCTGCAGGCATTCGGCCTGCCCGGCGCCGCGCTGGAACTGGAGTTCACCGAGCGCGTGCTGATCGAGGATGCGCCGGAGACGCTGCGCACCTTCGCGCAGCTGCGCGCGCAGGGCGTGCTGCTGACCATCGACGACTTCGGCGAAGGCTACAGCGCGCTCAACTACCTGCGCCGACTGCCGATCCACGGGCTCAAGCTGAGCCAGCTGTTCGTCGAGGGCGTGCCGGGCAACCCGTCCGACGTGGCGGTGTGCCAGGCGGTTTCGGGCATCGCGCGCAGCCTGGGGCTGGGCCTGGTCGCCGAAGGCGTGGAGTCGGAACAGCAGCGGCTGTTCCTGCAGGAGCTGGGCGTGCCCGTGGGCCAGGGCTTCCTGTTCGCGCCGGGCCTGCTGCCCGATGAGTTCGCGCGGCGCATCGCCACGCCGCCGGTGAGCACGGTGTCCGATGGCTGACGACGTGCGCGTGCGCGCCATCGCGGTGGCCGACGATCCAGCCGTGGCGGCGGTGATCCGCACGGTGATGCCCAGCTTCGGCGCGTGCGGCGACGGCTTCGCCATCAATGATCCCGAGGTCGACTGGATGAGCCGCGCGTATGCGGCGCCGCGCTCGGCCTATTTCGTGGTCGAGTCCGCGGGCGTGGTGCACGGGGGCGCCGGCATCGCAGCGCTGCAGGGCGGTGCTGCCGACACCTGCGAGCTGCGCAAGATGTACCTCCTGCCGGACCTGCGCGGCCGTGGCGCCGGTGCGCTGCTGATGGCGCGGTGCCTCGGCGCGGCGCGGGGGTTCGGCTACGCCCGCTGCTACCTGGAGACGCTGCGCGGGATGGACGCGGCGATGCGGCTGTACGGACGCAGCGGCTTCGTGGAAATCGGGGCGCCCCTGGGCGCCACCGGGCATGGTGGCTGCGACCGCTGGTTCCTGCTGGACCTCTGAGCGGGGAGTGCTGGGCTAAAATCCCCGCTTTGGCCCCGGGACACCCCATGCAACCTTCCGAACTCCGCGCCATCGTCACCGGCGGCGTGTCCGGCCTCGGCCTCGCCGTCGCCACCCGCCTGGTCGCGGACGGCGCGCGCGTGGCGCTGTTCGACGTCAACGACGACAAGGCCGCGGATGCGGTGGCGGCGCTGGGCGACGGCAACGCGCGCTACTTCCGCACCGACGTGGCCGACGAGGCCGCGGTGGCGGCCAACGTGGATGCCGCCGCGGAGTTCCTCGGTGGCCTGAACGCGGCGATCAACTGTGCCGGCATCCTCGGCGCGGGCCGCGTGCTCGGCCGCGATGCGGCCATGCCGCTGGCCAATTTCAGCCGCACCGTCACTGTGAACCTCATCGGCAGCTTCAACGTGGCCAAGGCCGCGGCCGCGCGCATGCAGCACAACGCCACGGGCGACGACGGCGAGCGCGGCGTGATCGTCAACACCGCGTCGGTCGCGGCCTACGAAGGCCAGATCGGCCAGGCCGCGTACTCGGCCTCGAAGGGCGGCGTGGTCGCGATGACCTTGCCGATGGCGCGCGAGCTGGCGCGTTTCGGCATCCGCGTCAACACGGTGGCACCGGGCATCTTCTGGACGCCGATGGTGGACGGCATGCCGGACGAGGTGCAGCAGTCGCTGTCGGCATCGATCCCGTTCCCGTCGCGGCTGGGCCGCCCGGAGGAGTTCGCGGACCTGGTGGCGTACATCCTCGGCAACCGCTACCTCAACGGCGAGACCATCCGCCTCGACGGCGCCGTGCGCCTGGCGCCGAAGTGACCGCCGCCCCAACCGGAACCCGCCAATGAAAGCCTACGACGTCAAGAAGGGAAACGTGGTCGAGCACAACGGCACCGTGTACCAGGTGCGCGACATCGAGCGCTCCTCGCCGCAGGGACGCGGCGGCAACGTCAAGTTCCGTTTCACCATGTACTCGGTGCCGGGCGGCACCAAGTACGACCTGAGCCTGGGCGGCGACGACGACCTGAAGGAAGTCGAGCTGACCCGTCGCCAGGTGACGTTCTCGTACAAGGACGGCGACGCCTTCGTGTTCATGGACGACGAGGACTACACGCCGTACACCCTCGATGCCGCGGTCATCGGTGACGACGCCGGCTACATCAGCGACGGCCTCGCCGACTGCTACGTGCAGATCATCGACGACCAGCCGGTGGCGTTGCAGCTGCCGCAGAGCGTGGCACTGGAAGTGGTGGAAACGCCGCCGGAACTGAAGGGCGGCACCGCCACCAAGCGGCCGAAGCCGGCGCGGCTGAGCACCGGGCTCGAGATCCAGGTGCCGGAATACATCGGCACCGGCGAAAAGGTCTGGATCAACACCAGCACCGGCGAGTTCGGCGGGCGCGCGGACTGACTCGGCACGGGTGCAGGCACGTCCCGCTACGAACGCCAGCTGGGACGCCAGGCAGCCGGCGGCGGCGCACGGCTTGTGGCAGGCACCGTCTGTCCATGGCGCGCTACGCCGTCGACGTCGGCAATCCCGGGAGCTGCCCGGAGGCGCCGTGCGATGCGGGCGAGGTTGGACCCGATGGCGTCGAGTCGCGCGCGCCGCGCGGGCGTGATCCAGTCGCGCGCCTGGGTGCGCAGCAGCGCGTCGAGCCGTACCAGCCCCGCCCCGTGGGCACGCGCGGCCTGCTCAGCCCATGCCCGTTCGGCAGCCTGCGGAAGCCCGTAACCGTCCATGCCTGCGAGCAGCGAGGCGGGGCGCGCCAGCTGCCCGGCCTCGGCACGCATCGCGGCAAGCGTGGGGGCCACGCCGCCGCCACCGCCGGTCGGTGCGGCCGCATGCCGCGCACGATGTGATCCCAGCAGCCGTCGTTTCAACTCATCGCGCGCGCCGGCCTGCTCGTGACGCAGGGCGGCCTCTTCGAGCAGCAGGAGCGCCGCACTGGCGCGCAGCCCGGCACGGTCCAGCCAGGGCGTCCGCGCGTCGGGCGGCATCCGCATCCACGCCGCGGCATCGGCCGCCGGCAGCGCCAGCCCGCTGCGCGCGACGGCGAACATGGCGTCGTACTGCGCGTTGGCGGGCTCGAATCGGTAACCGAGGCGGCGCGCGCGCGCCGGATCGGCCAGCGGCAACAGGTCGGCGATCCCATGGTCGCGCAGGCGGCGGAGCAGGCCACCGGGCGTGGTGCTGGCGAGGTCGGCGTTGGCCAGGCGCGGTATGCCTGCGTGCAGCAGCCGCCACGTCTCCACTGCGCAGTTGTTCGTGATGAAGCGATAGCGGCCGTCGTAGGCCCAGTGCAGTTGCGCGGCGCGCTCCAGCAGGCCGCTGATCTCCCCGGCATCGAGCCGCAACGGAATGGAGCGCAAGCCACGCAGCTCGACCTTGGTGTATTCATCGATGACCTGGTCGAGCGGCAGTGCGTACAGCCGCGACGGATAGCCCCCGGTCAGGCCACGCCAGCTCGACGGCTGCACGTCGTCGACGAACGCGCGGAACGACAGCACGAGATGGTGCTGCAGGTCGAGGCGGCAGTCGGCGCCGGCCTTGCGACCCGGCGCGCACACCACCAGGCGGAGCATGGCGTGGCCCCAGCGACTGAGCGGCGGGCCGTCGCCGTCGGCGAGCAGGTAGTCGACGGCCTGCACGCGCGAAGGGGCCAGCATCAATACCGATGCGGCACCACCCGTGGAGCCGGCGTGCACGACGACGAACGGAATCTCCGGCCCGCACGCAGCGCCCGCAGGTGACCAGCCGAGCCGCCCGGCGAGGTGGCGGTGCAGCGCCGGCCGACGGCAGCGGTAGGTGGGATCGAGCAGGAAGTGCTCGACGTTGACCGCCCAGAACTCGGCCGGCGACGCCAGCTCGCGGCGGTCGGGGCTGCGGTCGACGACGGCGTTGGCGCGCGTGCGCAGCCCCGGCGTCAGCGTTCGCCGCTGCCAGCCGGCCAGATCCAGCAGCCGCGGCTCGCGCGACCAGTGGCCGCCGCCGCGGTCGTGCACGTGCGCCACCTCGTGCAGCACAGTGGCGATGGCCGCACGCTGCGCGTCGGCGGTTGTGGATCCGCGTTGCGGCGCGGCCAGCCAGTCGTCGAGCAGGCTGCGCGCCAGCAGCACGCGGCTGCCCCGGGCACGACCGTGCACGTCGCGAGGCAGCGTGGCGCTCCAGGCAAAGTCGATCGTGCGTGGCGCATCGCGCCAGGCCGGCGGCATCCGGGCGAACGCCGCTTCCAGCAACGCCTGCGATGCCGCGACCTCGTGCGCGGTCAGTCCCTCGCCATCGAGCGTCCATGCGGATGCCGCAAGCGGCCCCTGCACGAGCACCAACAGCAGCGCGGCGAGCCAACGCCGCACGTCGCGACGCCTCACCGGGCGAGGATCGCCCGCGCCAGTTCCAGGTCGGTTGCCACGTCGGCGTCGGCGTCATGCTCCCGCATCACGCGCAACGCCGCTTCCAGCCGCGCGGTGCGCAGGGCTCCGTCGGTGGCGACGAAGCCCGCGGCATCGTCGCGCGCTTGAGCCACCACCTTGTCGTCGCCGGAGGTGCTGCCCGACGAGGCCGACGAGCCCGCGGACGACGCGCCGGCCGACGAGCCCGCAAAACTGCTGGCCAGCACGGGAACGGCTGTCGACAGCAGCAGCGTTGCGAGGAACAGGCGCCTGGGCATGCTGGACTCTCCGTGACCGCCGGGCGGTGGCCGACAAGGGTATCGTTCCCACCGGCGGCGCGGCTGAATGCAAGGCGTGCGCCAGCGACGCCCGGTCAGGCGTCGAACAGCTTCCCGGGATTCAGGATCCCCGCAGGATCCATCGCGTGGCGAATGCCGCGCATCACCGCGATCTCGGCTGCGCTGCGGGTACTGGTCAGGTATGGCTTCTTGACCAGCCCGATGCCGTGCTCCGCCGAGATGCTGCCGCCGTGCCGCTGCAGGGTCTCCGCCAGCAACGCGGTCACCTGCCCGCAGCGCGCGACGAACGCCGGCACGTCGAGCGCGTCCGGCTTCAGCATGTTGATGTGCAGGTTGCCGTCGCCGATGTGGCCGAACCAGACCACGTCGATGTCCGGATATTCCGCCGCCAGCAGGGCCTGGGTTTCCGCCAGGAACGCGGGCATCGCCGAGATCCGCACGGAGACGTCGTTCTTGTAGGGCACGTACGCCGCCAGGCTCTCGGTGATGCCCTCGCGCAGGCGCCACAGCTGGGCGGCCTGGGTGTCGCCCTGGCTGATCACGCCGTCGGCCACCCAGCCCTGCTCCACGCAGTGCTCGAACGCCGCCAGCACGTCGCCATCGTCGTCGTCCGCGCCAGCGAACTCCGCCAGCACGTAGAACGCATGCGCCTCGCCGAACGGCGCCTGCGCGCCATGCGCCACCACGTGGTGCATGGCGCGGTCGGTCAGGAATTCGAAGGCCTCCAGTCGCAGCCGCGCGCGCAGCGCGGCGAACACCTGCATCAGCCCTTCGAACGAGGGCAGCGCCAGCAGCATCACGCGGGTGGGCGGCGGTAGGTCGGTCAGGCGCAGCGTGGCCTCGACCACGATCCCGAGCGTGCCTTCGGAGGCGACCACCAGGTGGCGCA
>DATINB010000484.1:0-1749 GCA_035474775.1 Luteimonas sp. | reverse complement strand
TGCCGCGCTTGACCGCGGGTGCGGTGCGGATCAGCTGGCGGTACGGGAAGCCCTGCCACGCGGACGTGCCGGTGTTGACGATCTCGTCGCGGACTTCGATCGCGTAATCACCGCGGGTCAGCACGAAGCTGCGGCGGATCGTCACGCCATCGGCGCCGGTCCACACGAACGGCACGATGACGCTGTTCTCGCCTTCGGCAAGCGTCGCCGACGCGGTGGTGCCTTCGGGCACGAACTGGCCCTCGTGGCTCGGCGCGGCATTGCTGCTGCTGACCCAGCCGGTCTGCGCGGCGTAGTAATGCAGCGGATCGGTGTCGAACATCCGCACCGGCGGTGCGCCGTCTTCGCGGGTCTGCGGATACGCCAGCAGATCGGCTTCGATCACGTTGCCGGCGTCGAGCACCACCCGCAGTACGTCGGTCTGGGCGACGACCTGGCGGGCGGCCGGTGCGGCAGCGGCGGCAACCGGCGCAGCGCCCGGCGCGGGCGGCACCGGCGCGGCATCGGTGGGCGCGGTCGGCACCGCGGCACTGCCGGTGGCAGCGCCCGGCACGGTAACCGAGGGCGACGCCTGGGCAGCGCTGGTCTGCGGCTGGGTCGCGGCTGCGGTCTTTTCCTTGCCCCACTCCATCCACAACAACACGGCCACCATCAGCCAGGCGAGGACGAGGAAAGTACGGATCTGGTTCATCAGGCAGGCAGGCTCATGCGCCGGAAGACACCGGCGTGGATGGAATCGGGGAGGCGGGCATTGTGCCGGCCGCAGATGACGGCGGCAACGCGCGGGCGCGCCGCAACACATTGAGGAAGGCTGCGCGCAACGCGGGATTGTCGGCCTGCGCCGCGGCCGGACGGGCCACGACGACATAACTGCCCGGCGCCAGCTGTGGCTGCATCAGGCGGAAGGCATCGCGCAGCACGCGCTTGATCCGGTTGCGACCGACGGCGCGCTTGTCGACCTTGCGCGATACCGCCAGGCCCAGACGTGCCGGGCCTTCTTCGGACAACAGGTGCAGCGCCAGCATCGGCGACGCGGTCCGCGTCGCACTGGCGAAGATTCGATCGAAATCCGCACGCGCGCGCACACGCACGTGCCGCGGATAGCGGACACCGGCGGTCATGGAAGCTGCGCTGCAGAACGGGTCGGGAGTGCGGAGACGCGACTCACCGACCCGGAGGGCTTCAGGCCGAGAGGACCTTGCGGCCCTTCGCGCGACGACGCGCGAGGATCTTGCGGCCGTCGGCCGTCGCCATGCGGGCACGGAAACCGTGGTCGCGCTTGCGCTTGAGGTTGCTGGGCTGATAGGTGCGCTTGGTAGCCATGGTCGAGCCCTTCGGGCAACGTGACGAATAGAACCGGAAATTCTAGCGGCCTGGTGCAGGCCCGGTCAAGCCGGCGTGTACGCGTGGTCTGCAGGAGCCGCGCAGGACCGGGCCGCGGGTGGCGACATGATAGTCTGCGTGCCCTTCCCCGGCGACCTTGCCGCGCACCTGCGTGGCTGCGCCCGCTTTGTCGAATTCCGCCGCATGATGGATGCCTGGCCCCGCTGCCTTCAACGCCTCGAAGCCGAGTTTCCGGCCGAGGATGTCCACACCTGGCTCAAGCCGCTGCAGGCCCACGCCGACGACCGCTCGACCGTGCTCTACGCGCCCAATGCCTTCGTCCGCGACGAAGTGCAGGCGCGTTACATGCCGCGTATCCGTGAGCTGCTGGCGCACTTCGCCGGCGTCGACGATGTGAGCCTGCAG
>DATINB010000483.1:0-3038 GCA_035474775.1 Luteimonas sp. | reverse complement strand
AGGCTGGATGCTGCGTGGGGCACGCTGCTCGAGCGCCGCCACGCCCGCCTGCGCCATGCCGAAGCCGTCCTGCGCGCCACCCAGCCGCAGCGGCGCGTCGCCGTGCTGCGCGAACGTCTGGCGGCACTGGCGGCGCGCCCCGGAGCCGCGATGGAGCGCCGCCTGCGCGACGACACGCTGCGGCTGCGCAGCCTGGCGCGTTCGCTGCACGCGGTCAGCCCGTTGGCCACGGTCATGCGCGGCTACGCGATCCTCCGGCACGCGGACGGGCGCGTGGTCCGCCGCGTCGACGACGCCGCGCCCGGCGACCGTCTCGAGGCCCGCCTGGGCGACGGCGCGATCGCGGTGCGCGTGGAGCCGCATGACTGAGTGCGACGCCCGTGCCTGCGCCCGCCGCGTCGCGGCATCCCGCGCATGTCCATACTGCGGACTTCCGTCGACCTGCAGGCGACCCGCATGACCAAGGCCTCCGACCTGTTCGTGGCCGCGCTCGAGGCCGAGGGCGTCGAGTACGTGTTCGGGATTCCCGGTGAAGAGAACCTCGACCTGCTGGAATCGTTGCGCACCTCGTCGATCCGGCTGGTCCTGACCCGGCACGAGCAGGCCGGCGGCTTCATGGCCGCCACCTATGGGCGCCTCACCGGCCGCGCGGGCGTGTGCCTGAGCACGCTGGGGCCGGGCGCCACCAACCTGCTCACCGCCGCCGCGTACGCCCAGCTGGGCGCCATGCCGATGCTGATGATCACCGGCCAGAAGCCGATCCGCAGCAGCCGGCAGGGGCATTTCCAGATCGTCGACGTGGTGGACGCGATGCGCCCGCTCACCAAGTACACGCGACAGCTGGTCTCCGCCGACAGCATCCCCGCACGCGTGCGCGAAGCCTTTCGCCGCGCCGAGCAGGAACGCCCGGGCGCCGTGCACCTGGAGTTGCCGCAGGACGTCGCCGGCGACGACACCGACGCCGTCGTCATCGCGCGTTCCTACGCGCGCCGTCCGCTCGCGGACCGCAAGTCGGTCGCCCACGCGGCCGATGCCATCCGCGCGGCACGCCACCCGCTGCTGATGCTCGGTGCCGGGGCCAACCGCAAGACCACGGCGCGCATGCTGAGGCGGTTCGTCGACACCCTCGGCATCCCGTTCTTCAGCACGCAGATGGGCAAGGGCGTCATCGACGAGACCCACCCGCTGTGGCTCGGCAACGCCACCCTGTCCGATCACGACTTCGTGCATCGCGCCATCGAGGCCGCGGACTGCATCGTCAACATCGGCCACGACGTGATCGAGAAGCCGCCGTTCCTGATGCACGAAGGGCGGCGCACGGTGATCCACGTCAACTACGACGGCGCCGAGGTCGACACGGTGTACTTCCCGCAGATCGAGGTGGTCGGCGACATCGCCGATGCCGTGTGGCAGCTCACCGAGGCGCTGTCGCCGCAGCCGCACTGGGACTTCGCGTTCTTCACCCGCGTGCGCGATGCCCTGTGCTCGCACCTGGGCGACCGTGCCGACGACGCGCGCTTTCCCATGGCCTGCCAGCGCATCGTCGCCGACCTGGCAGGCGTCCTCGACCCCGGGGACATCGCCTGCCTCGACAACGGCCTGTACAAGCTGTGGTTCGCGCGCAATTTCCGCTGCCGGCTGCCGAACACGCTGCTGCTCGACAATGCGCTGGCCACCATGGGCGCCGGCCTGCCTTCGGCGATCGCCGCGCGCATCGTGCACCCCGACCGGCGGGTGGTCGCGGTGTGCGGCGACGGCGGCTTCATGATGAATTCGCAGGAGCTGGAGACCGCGGTCCGCCTCGGACTCGACCTGGTGGTGCTGGTCCTGCGCGACGACGCCTACGGGATGATCAAGTGGAAGCAGGCCCACGAGGACTATCCGAACTTCGGCATGGACCTCGGCAATCCCGATTTCGTGCGCTACGCGGAGAGCTACGGCGCCCGCGGCCACCGCCCCGGGACGGCCGATGCGCTGGTGCCGATCCTGCGCACGGCACTGGCCACGCCCGGTGTCGACCTGATCGAGATCGCGGTGGACTACGGCGATGACGACCACCTGCTCAACCACGACATCCCGCGACTGAGCGCCGCGCTGACCTGACGCGCGCGACCGGCGCACTGCCCCGCCCCACTCCCGCACGTCCGCAACGGAGCCCCGCATGGCCAAGCCCACCCGCCCCGCCCGCGCGAAGACAGCGGGACCCGCCGCGCCCCCCGCGCTGGCCGCCCGCTACCCGTACTACCTCGCCAATGTCGCGGTCGCCGCCAACACCGATCTCGACGTGATCGACAAGTTTTCCGGCAAGGTCGCCACCCGCGTCGCCTTTGCCGACGCGGCGACCCTCGAACGGGCGATCGCGGCCGCGCACGATGCGCGCGCGGCGATGGCGGCCTTCACGCCGGATGCGCGGCGCGACGTCCTCGAACACTGCGTCGCGCGTTTCACGGAGCGCTACGACGAACTGGCGCTGGCGCTGTGCATCGAAGCCGGCAAGCCGATCCGCGATTCGCGCGGCGAAGTGACGCGGCTGATCGACACCTTCCGCATCGCCGCCGGCGAGGCCACGCGCGTCGGCGGCGAGGTGGTCGACCTGGAAATCAGCGAGCGCACGCGCGGTTACCGCGGTATGGTCAAGCGCGTTCCGGTCGGCGCCTGCGCATTCATCACGCCGTTCAATTTCCCGCTGAACCTGGTCGCGCACAAGGTGGCGCCGGCGATCGCCGCCGGCTGCCCGTTCGTGCTCAAGCCCGCCGCCAAAACGCCGGTCGGCGCCTTGATCATCGGCGAGGTGCTGGCCGAAACCGACCTGCCGAAAGGCGCCTTCTCGATCCTGCCGTGCTCGAACGACGATGCCGGCCTGCTGGTCGAGGACGAACGCATCGCCTTGCTCAGCTTCACCGGCGGCATGGTCGGCTGGGACCTGAAAGCGCGCGCAGGCCGCAAGAAAGTCACGCTCGAACTCGGCGGCAACGCCGCGTGCATCGTCGACGACGATCCGGGCGCAAGCCTGGACCATGTCGTCGAACGCCTGGTCT
>DATINB010000482.1:0-2661 GCA_035474775.1 Luteimonas sp. | reverse complement strand
CGCACCTCGGATGCGCCGTACCGCTGGAAGATCGACGCGGCGCCGTTGCACCGCGTGGCCAACCACGAGAAGAAGATGCCTGCCGGCTTCATCCGTCGCGACGGCTACGGCATCACCGCGGCCGCGCGCGCCTATCTCGAGCCGTTGATCCGCGGCGAGGCATACCCGCCGTACGGGCGCGATGGCCTGCCGCGCTATACGGCACTCAGGAACGTGCCGGTGGCGGCCAGGCTGCCACGCTGGCGGGAATGAGCGCGGCGCCGGCACCCCGTGGACGCGAGTGCACCCCCGCGCGGCCGCTCCGGTTTCAGTTGCAGGCGGCACCCTCGAGGGCCGACGTCGCGGTGAACATCGGGATGGCGGCGATCCTGCCGGCCGCGACCGCCTTGCGCGACTCCTCGAGGTAGATCCGCGATTGGCCCTGCCCGTCGAGCTTGACCGGCTGTGCCACCGGCTTGCGCCAGACGCGGACCACCGCCCGCTGCGACGGGCAGGCGGCATTGGCGACACGGATCATGTCGTTGAAGATCCAGCCGGTGGCCTGGGACGGGTCCGCTTCGGCGGCATCGACGAAGCGCGCCCGTGGCTGGCAGTTCGGGCTGGTGCGGACCGCCGCGAAGCGGTAGGCCTCCGCGGCCTGCCCGGTGAACATGCCTTCCAGGCGCGCGCACGCCTCGGGGATCTGGCGCAACGTGTGTGCGATGCCCACCGCCTGCGCCGTGCCGGCATCGCGGCGGATCTCCGGGACCGGCTCGGCGGCCAGCACGGGCGCCGCAATGAACAGGCAGCCCAGCAGGACGGGCAATGGGCGCATGGCGGAACTCCGGCTTGGTGGACGAGGCGACCAAGACTTGCACGCCGCGGCTGAATCCCGGTCATGCATGCGGTGCACTGCACCATGGCGACCAGGCCGCGCGCCACTGCGGTTTCCACGCCCGGCGCCAGCCGACCCCGTTGGGCCTGTGCCATAGTCGGCAGACATCATCCAAACGCACACCTGGGGAGGATTCATGCTCGAGCAGCAAGCTTTGTGGCTGGCGCTGGCCTGCGCCGGCCTGGCGATCGTCTACGGCGTGGTATCGGCGCGCTGGATCCTGGCGCAGCCGGCCGGCAACGACCGCATGCAGCAGATCGCGGCGGCGATCCAGGAAGGTGCCAGCGCCTACCTGAGGCGCCAGTACATGACCATCGCCATCGTCGGCGTGGTGCTGTTCCTGGTCGTCGGGCTGGTGCCCGCGCTCGGGTGGGCGACGGCGATCGGGTTCGCGATCGGCGCCGTGCTGTCGGGCGTGGCGGGCTTCATCGGCATGTTCGTGTCGGTCCGCGCCAACGTGCGCACCACGCAGGCCGCGACCGTCGGCCTCAACGAAGCGCTCGCGGTCAGTTTCCGCGGCGGCGCGGTCACCGGGATGCTGGTGGTGGGCCTGGGCCTGCTCGGCGTGGCCGGATACTTCATGTTCGTCATCGGCGACGGGCGTGACGCCATCGCGGTGGAGAACGCCCTGCAGCCGATGATCGGGCTCGCCTTCGGTTCGTCCTTGATCTCGATCTTCGCGCGCCTCGGTGGCGGCATCTTCACCAAGGGTGCCGACGTGGGCGCGGATCTCGTCGGCAAGGTCGAGGCCGGCATCCCCGAGGACGACCCGCGCAACCCGGCGGTGATCGCGGACAACGTGGGCGACAACGTCGGCGACTGCGCCGGCATGGCGGCCGACCTGTTCGAGACCTACGCGGTCACCATCATCGCCTCGATGCTGGTCGCCGGCATCGCCTTCGCCACCTACGGCTGGGCCGGGGTGGTGTTCCCGCTGGTGCTGGGTTCGGCCGCCATCATCGCGTCGGTGATCGGCACGTTCTTCGTCAAGGTGCGCACCGGCGGCAAGATCATGAATGCCCTGTATCGCGGGCTCGGGGTCTCCGGCGTGCTGGCCGCGATCGCCTTCTTCTTCATCTGCCACGAGATGTTCCCGGCCGAACAGGCCATGCCGCTGTTCTGGTGCACCGTGGTCGGACTGGTGCTGACCGCGTTGCTGGTGGTGATCACCGAGTACTACACCGCGACCGAATACGGCCCGGTCCAGCAGGTCGCCAGGGCGTCGGAAACGGGCCACGGCACCAACGTCATCGCCGGCCTGGCGGTGTCGATGAAGTCGACCGCCGCACCGGTGATCGTGGTCGCCGCGGCGATCTGGATCTGCTTCGCGGTTGCAGGGTTGTACGGCCTGGCAATCGCAGCCACCGCCATGCTGTCGATGGCCGGCATGATCATCGCGCTGGATGCGTACGGCCCGATCACCGACAACGCCGGCGGCATCGCCGAGATGAGCGGCCTGGATCCGGACGTGCGCAAGACCACCGATGCACTGGACGCGGTCGGCAACACCACCAAGGCGGTGACCAAGGGCTACGCGATCGGCTCCGCGGGCTTGGCGGCACTGGTGCTGTTCGCCGATTACGCGCACAAGCTGGGCGCGCGCGAAGGCGTGCTGCCGGTGAACTTCTCCATCGACAACCCCAACGTGGTGATCGGCCTGCTGATCGGCGGCATGATCCCGTACCTGTTCGGCGCGTTCGCGATGCAGGCGGTCGGCCGCGCGGCCGGCGCCGTGGTCGAGGAAGTGCGGCGTCAGTTCCGCGAGATCCCGGGAATCATGGAGGGCA